>NZ_JBHXQZ010000004.1:0-96268 GCF_042717095.1 Streptomyces sp. NPDC058632
AGCGACGCCGGGAGCAGCCGGTGCTGGATCTCCGCGGCCAGACTCAGCGGCTTGGTCCGGCGGCCCCACTGGTACACGTCGGTGAAGGACCGGTTGGCGATGATCAGATACGCCAGCGCGTGCGCGGTCTCGCCGATCTCCCGCATCGCCTCCCCGTCCGGCGCCGCGGGCAGGAACAGTTCGAGGAGCCCGATGGCGTCCCCCCGGTTGGTCACCGGGGCGACGATCCGCACCAGCGCGCCTTCGCCCTTGTCCTCCACGCCCGGCCGCTGGGTGCGGATCACGTCGTCGTACAGGGTGCCCCGCAGCGGGATGCGCCGGGCGGGCTCATCGGTATCAACGCTGCCCGCCGCCCCCAGCCGTACGACCGAACTGCCGGTGAAGTCGGTGATCAGGAACGACACCGACACCGCCCCGAGGCGCTCCTGGAGCATGCGCGCGACCACATCGAGCGACTCCACCGGCGCCGCGGCCTCCGCCGCCGCCAGCGTCCCCGCCAACGTCATCGCCCTGCCCCGGCCACTCCCGCCCCGGGGAAGTCGAGAGACCCGCCCACCATCCGGCCCTCCTACAGTCACAGCGACTCCTCCATTGCTCGATGACGCTCAGGACTTCGCCCGGAAAGACGCGGAAGACCAGTACCGATCCCGGTACCCGGACAGGTCACATTGCACCCACCGGGCCCGACTTCTGCCCGCAAACACCGTTACTAGGCGGCTGCGAGAAGGATGGCCGTGCAGTGCGCGGTGAAGGCGGCGGTCAGGGCGTGAAAGACCTCGTGGAAGCCGAACCAGGCCGGTGAGAGGTCCGGGCACTTGAGTCCGTAGACGACGGCGCCCGCGGTGCAGAGCAGACCGCCGGCGATGACGAGTCCGACGACCGCGGTGCCGCCGGTGCGCGCGAAGTCGGGCAGATTGAAGACGGCCACCCAGCCCAGCGCGATGTAACACGGGGTGTACAGCCAGCGGGGGCCCCGATCCACAGGACGCGGAAGGCGACCCCGGCCAGCGCGCCCGCCCACACCACCGTCAGCAGCACCTTCGGTTGGCCTTCGGGCAGCAGCAGTACCGCCAGCGGGGTGTAGGTGCCTGCGATGATCAAAAAATGTTCGCGTGGTCCAGCCGCCGCAGAACCGCCTCCCCGCGCGGACCCCACGTCCCGCGGTGGTAGACCGCGCTGGTACCGAACAGCAGACAGACCGACACCGCGCAGACCGCCACCGTCGCGCCCGTGCGCGAAACGGCGATCAGGACGATCCCGCCGACCAGAGACAGGGGGAACACCCCGGCGTGCAGCCAGCCGCGCAACCTCGGCTTCAGCGCAGCCGCCGCCCGCTCCACCCCGCCTTCCAGGCCGGTAGCGGCAGTCAGCCGGCCTGTTGCGACGGGAGACGCATCCATCGCCGGGATTCACAGGGCGTCGGGCGGGTTGCTCGGGCCGGGCTGGGGCTCCCGTCCGTGGGACGGCGGCTCAGTGTCTTCGGCGATCATGCGCTCATATTCTTGAAATGGCGGAAGCGTGCGGCCGGGCGCGGCATCGCGGACCGCGTATCAGGTGGCGGCTGTGTGCAGGGCTGCGCTACGGCGGTGTTCGGCGTTGATGCGCTGGGCTTCCTCGAGCTGGTCCTCAAGGGCGATGATGCGGCACGCGGCCTCGATCGGGGTCCCCTGGTCGACGAGTTCCCGGGCGCGTGCGGCGATGCGCAGCTGGTAGCGGGAGTAGCGGCGGTGTCCGCCCGCGGAGCGCAGCGGGGTGATGAGGCGGTGTTCGCCGATGGCGCGCAGGAAACCCTGCGTGGTGCCGAGCATCTCGGCGGCCCGGCCCATGGTGTAGGCGGGGTAATCGTCGTCGTCGAGACGGCCGAAGGAATCGTCTGCTGTCATCTGACCTCTCTGTAAAACGCGTGGAGGGGAACGCGTGGAGGGCCCTGGCGCCGTGCGGCACCAGGGCCCGAAGGAACTGCTTCACCATCGGCCGGCCCTGTTACTGCGCCGGCCTTCTGTCTGCGCACACCCGACCGAACTGCTGCCGGGGATGCTGGGATCGCGGTTGCTCGACCGGAGACCACCTCACTATCGATGTCCTGCGGTACCCGGACTCAACAAGCCGCCCGGGCGATCCTGATGGCGCCCAATTCCTCCGTTCATTCCCTCAATGCTGGTACTGCTCTACTGCGTACTGCTGGTAATGCGATCTGCTCCACGGCCTGTCACAGCGCCACACTTCGACAGCCAGCCCGTCGCCCGTCCTGCGTCTGCTCTGGCTTGGAACCCCACTGCCGAACCTCCCGGTGCGCGCGCCCGCAGCCGACGCCTTCACCGAGGTACCGCTCACTGACTGCACTGCTGGGTACTGCGAACTTCACTCACTGGTACTGCTCACGGCGGCCCCTGATCACTGCGGGCCACCCGGTCCGGTCGTCAGTCCCGTCACCGTCCTACAACCCTGGCTCCGGAACTCCACCACCGCACCGTCCTGCGAACTGCAACTACGTACTGCTGCCCGGCAGTTCGTGCCTGCCAGGCCCTGCTGTCCCTCTGGGCTACGAGAGAAACCATAACCACACCACCGCCCAATGTCTACTCCAGCCAACACAGGTTTTCTGCGTGTCCGACGGGAAGGTAATCGGCCATCGAGCAGCGATAAGGGCGCCAGATGGAGTCCGCCCGGGCCGAGGAAGGCTGAGGGGGCCAGCCGGAGACCGGTCGGCGCACGCGTGACGCGTCGCGGTCTTCGTTGAACCGCGCGCCCCCGGCCGGATCCCAAGGGATGCCAGGCTGCCCGCCCTTTGGGACCCGTGGGCTGTCTGGGGCAGGCCGTCATGGCAAGGCGACGGGCCAGGGGGGCGCGCTGTCTGCTACTAGGGGTGGCGACTGGTGGCGTGTCCACCGGGGCCGTCGGACAGGGCGATGCGGGCCGTGATGCGCTTGCCGACCGGCTCCTGCTCGGTGAACAGGTCTTCGGCGACAGCCTTGACGATCTCCAGGCCGTGCTGGCCGATCCGGTCGGGATCGGCGGCCCGGGCAGCGGGCACGGTGGGGTCGCTGTCCCACACGACAACATCCACGGCGCGGGCATTGATGCACAGTTCCAGCAGGACAGGGCCGGGAGCGTACTTGCGGGCGTTGGTGACCAGCTCGCTGACCACCAGCTGGGTGAGGTCCCTCGCACGAGCGGGCACGGGCAGGCGATGGCCGGTCCGGGCCTTCTCGAGGAAGGCGACAGCGTGGTGGCGGGCTTCGGCGATGCAGCCGTCGTACCCGCTCAGGGCGTAGCCGGCGCGCATCAAATATCCGTTCGCGGCCCCACAGCCGTCACCGTCGGCATCGGCATGGGCTCCCACTGGCCTCGCCCCCATTCCCCGTACACGAGTGCGCGAGTACCCGCCCTCCCTGCATACATGGCAGAGGCACGTTGTTCGGCAGGCACCCGAGTGCATTCCGCCTGGGCGGTGGGGCAGAATCATCCACGCACGCCCTGCCCGGGCCAGCCTAGGCCTGTCCCGTAGCTGCTGGTCAGGTGCAGGGGTGGTGTTTCGGCGGGAGGGACGGGGTGTCGTGTTGTCTCTTCGGCGGAGGTGCCGGGATGCCGTCGGTGATGGGGTTGCTGGAGGAGCGTGAACGCGCCGCTCGGCAGCGGGTGGAGGCTCTCCAGGCCGAGCTGCGGGAGGCCGAGGCGGTGTGGGAGCGGTTCGTGATCGCCCGTGAGACGGTGGGCGAGGTTCTGGCGGAGCCCCGCGGAGGCGAGGACGTGGCGCCGGTCGTGGTGGCCGGTGAACGGCCGGTGCGGGTCAGGCAGGCGGTGCCCGGCCAGTGGTGCCGCACTGGGAGGAAGGGCTCGCCCCGGCGGTTCTCGCGCCGGACTACCAGCGGATCGTGGACGTCCTGGCCGGCAGGAACGGGATGCGCGGGGCGGTGATGGACTGTCGTCAGCTCGCGGCCGCCCTCGGGCTGGAGCCGGTTCCGGCGAAGGTGGAAGGGGTGCGGTCGAAAGCCAAGCGGCTGGCCGCGCGGGGCTGGCTGGCTGGCGGAGGAACGGCCGGGGCTGTTCAGCGTGCCCGCCGGGCGAGGCGGCGGCTCATGACCATGCTCATCGCCCACTTGATCACCGCCTCCGAGGTGTCGGTGCGCGTCTCGTAGTCGCGGGCCGGCCGGCGTGAGTGCATCAGCCACGCGAATGTGCGCTCCACCAGCCACCTCTTCGGCAGCACGGTGAAACCGCTGTGTCGTCGCTGCGTCTGACCACGGTCAGCGCGATCCGCCAGGCGTCGCGGGCGAGGTCGACCAGACGCCCGGTGTAGCCGCTGTCGGCCCACACTCGCGTGATGCGCCAGTGCCGTTCACGCAGCCGGGCCAGAAGTGTCTGTCCCACCTCCCGGTCGGTGACCGAGGCCGCGGTGACCATCACGGCCAGCAGCAGTCCGAGGGTGTCCACCACGATGTGCCGCTTGGGGCCGTTGACCTTCTTCCCGCCGCCGAAGCCCCTGGTCGCAGCCGGCACCGATGCGGCTGCCTTCACCGACTGCGCGTCGATGACGGCTGCGGTCGGCTCCGTATCCCGGCCCGCGGCCTGGCGGACTCTCTCGCGCAGCCGGTCGTGGAACTCGGCGGTCAGGCCCTTGTCCCGCCAGCGTCGGAAGAAGGCGCAGACGCGGTCCCATGCGGGGAAGTCCGCAGGCATCGCCCGCCAGGTGATGCCGCCCGCGACCAGGTAGCGCACCGCGCCGAACATCTGCCGGTGGCAATAGCTCTCCAGCTGCCCGCCGCGGCCCTCCAGCCAGCCGGGCACCGGCAGCACGTCACGTACGACGGCCCACTCCGCGTCGCTCATGTCCGACGGATACTTCGGTCGCCTGTACGGCCGGTCCCCGGCGTTCCCGAACCGGTGAGCGAGACAATCACACGCCAGAGACACCGAGTTGGACGCCATCGACGCCGGCACGGAAGACTGCAGCATCAGGGGCCTCCTGTTGCTCGGTTGGATTCGACACCCACGAGCTGTGCGGGAGACCCCGCTTTCATGCTCGGCCAGCCAGAAGATCACCCGACCGAGTCGACGATCTCGAACTCACGCCCACCAAGATCGATAGAGCAACAGCTTCTCACCGCAACTGGGCTGAGACATCACAGTCTCCAGTGAGCTTCGGCTGACCGTCACCGAGCACCGGGCCCGCCGACCTGACGTTCGGCGGGCCCGCAACAGTCAGGTCCCCGAGCGCAGCTGGTCCAGTTCGCTGCCGATCGCTTCCCGCAGCACGTCATGCTGCGGACCGAGCCTGAACCGGTTGTCGCTCCACCGTTCACGCGGATAGAGCCACACCGGCTTGCCCACCACATCGGTCGGCTCCCACTCGAACCGCGGCCAGACATGCGCATGCAAGAACGGGTCCGTGTTTCCCAGGATCTCCAGGTTGACCCGGCGGAAAGCCGGGTCCAGCCGCTGACAGGCACGCTCGACCGCTTCACCGAGCTGGTCCATGTCAGACAGGAACGACAGTCGCTTCGCCCTCGGCAGGTCCGACAGCCGCCGCACATCCGGCTCGTCCACGATCAGAACCGAGTAACCCGGCAGGAACTGAACATCCCCGATCACCGCGAACCCCGACGTCAACCGCCGCAGCACGGCCGGGTTCTCGCCCCTCAGCGCAGCCCCGATCCGGTCCATCCGCCAGTCACCAGTCATGGCCAGAACCTACATTCTGGTGATCAAGGACCGCTTTTCGATCCCTACCCTCCTCACACAGTTCAAAGACCAAACAAGTGGGGCGAGGAGCGGCCCCGGCCGTTTTCAAGGATCCCCATCAAGGAGACGGATACTGCGGCTTAGCGTTCGATTCGGCAGTATTACCGGCGGGAACCCGGCGCCGGTCGTGCATCTGCCGGGTGCGGGACTGTAAAACGAACGGGTCTGTTCCGTAGTCGGCGGTGACGGTGAGTGCCCACCTGTGATCATTGAGTGTGCATGATGCGAACGCGCTTGTAGGAACGGTGTTTTCGGGGTTGTCGGCGTTGGTCATCGAGGATGTGGTCGACGGTGGCGCCGAGGTCGTCCAGGAGCTGGTCGACAACGGCCGCGGCCTCGCTGGCCCGATCATCCCACCACAGGTGCTCGGTCGGCATGCAACGCACGGCGCGGGGTGGACGTGGCCGTCGCTGGTGGTGACCCACAGAGTGTGGTGCACGACGACCGAGGCGAGTTCCGCGCCGTCGGCCGGAAAAGACAGCGATGCGTAGAACCGCCGCACCTGCTTGCCGTCGTCGCCGGGGATGCGCAGGATGGGCATGTCGGTGAGCGGGTCGATGAAGAACGCCTCCGCCTAGGAATCCTGGGCAAGGACCGCATGGGCGGCAACTGACTGCGAAAGACGGATGCTCCGGCCCAGCTGGCGGCTGGTCAGGCATGCGCGTGACGTGGTGCAGTCGCCCTCCGTGATGCGGCGTGGTGTGCAGGAGTATTTGAACCTGCGGTCTTGAGACGCCGCAGCCACAGGGAGGCCGCGAGCAGAAGACCGGTGAAGACGGCCATGAGGAGGGCGGACACCCACATCTGCCGGCTCCCGGGAGACTGCCAACCGGTCCAGGCAGTCGATGCCGCCCACAGCAGGACGCCTGCCATGTAGAAGGCGCGAACCCGGCGCAGCTGCCGCACGGCCCGCAGGGACATGACGCGATCAGTCTTGAATGCCATGCCGGCCCGTATACCCCGGTGGACGCTGTTCAGCGGTTCGGGTTCATCCCTGTTGTTTCGCTGGTTCGGTCACCTCGGCTCCTGCTGCTGAGGGCGTCCTTCGAAGTCGCGTCGTGCTGCCGCACCTTGGTCTTCGATGAGCCCTGCATCGTTAGGCAGGTCTAGAACGGTGCCGCAGTGGTTGCACAGTTTCCCGTCTTCGGCCGGCGTACCGCACGCCTTGCAGAACCGGTTGCCCTTCTCGTTTTCAGTGTTCTGACTCATGGCTCTCCGGGTCGGGGTGGACGGTGAGGGATGCGGAGTACCCATGACGTCGGTGTTGATGCGCCAAGGGTTTGCAGATCATCAACGTGTTGCTCCCCGTTCCGGAGCTCGTTGACGTGGTACGCGCATCCCGGACGAGACCTGCGGCGAACTCGCCGCGAAGTTCGCAGTGTTGTTCTCGCATCTGGACGAGCGGCAGGGCGACTGCTTATGGCTGCCGAGGCCCGGGGGCTGGGGCATGGGGCGGTGCCAGGGCAGTCGCGCGGGCGGCTGCGGTGAGTGAGACGACGGTCCGCAAGGGTGTGTCCGAGCTGAAGGCCGGAGAGGAACCGTTGGGCCGGGTGCGGCGGCCGGGCGGGGGCCGAAAGCGGGTCGCGGACCAAATCGTGTCTCATAGGTCGGGTAGTCAGTTGATCGGACATACCTGTTCGATCAACACTCCAGCCGCATTCGTGACCTGCCATAGGGTGAGGCTGTGAGGGCGGGCAGGCTGACGGGGCCGTTTACGGCTGGAAGTGCTCCGACATCAGTCGGCTGACCCATTCCGGCTGCTTTATGTTCACCGCGCGGAACTCCGCCATCGTCGGCTTCAGGTCGATGACCGGGGTGGCGGAGACCGCGTCGAGGCCCACCACCGTCAGTTCGCGGCCGTGGACGGATTCGATGGCGCAGCACGTTACCCCGATGCGGTTCGGTCTGCGGGGGCCGCGGCCGGCGAAGACACCGACGGGCGGGAGGTCGGAGCGACCGCGGCAGGGGCGGGGTTCGCGGTAGTCGTCGTGTTCCGGGAACCGGTCGAAGATGAAGAGGATCTCCACGTGGGAGAAGCCCTCCAGACCCTGGAGGCACGCCTCGCCGAAGCGCTCGTCGAGGGTGATCGTGCTACGGACGGCATCCCAGTTGTCCGTGTGCTGGACGTCCGTTCGGTTGTTCCGGACCGTACCTATCGGTGTGACCTCGAAGCTTGGCATGACAAGGTTCTATCGCTTTGGTCGGCGTCGTGCCCGGATGAGGACGGCGGCGAGGTGGAGTGCCTCTGGTGGGCGAGGGCGAGTTCGTCGCGCCGTGTGACCGGACCGCGCCACCGCTTGAGGCGGTTGATGCAGCGTTCGACGGTGTTGCGCCGCTTGCATGCCTCGGCGTCGGAGCCCGGTGGGCGCCCTCCTGGACGGCCCCGCCACATGCGGTGCCCGATCCTGGTCCGAGGGCTGCGCAACGACGGCGCTGATCCCTGTCGTCGCAGGTGGCGGCGGATCACGCGGGAGGAGTAGGCGCGGTCGGCCAGGACTGTGGCAGGGCTGGTGCGGGGCCGGTCCGGTCCTGTTCGGGGCACACGGATGCCGGCCATGACGGCTTCGAAGGCCGGAGCATCACCGGCCCGGCCCGGTGTGACGGCGAAGGCGATCGGGCGTGCGCAGCCGTCCGCGGCCAGGTGGACCTTGGTGTTCAGCCCGCCGCGAGAGCGCCCGAGTGCGTGATGGTCCGGCTCGTCACGGCCTGCGGCCCCCCTTTTTTGCATGCTCCGGCGGCGTGCTGGTGCGCCCGCACGACCGTGGAGTCCACCGACACGGTCCAGTCCAAGCCCTCATCAGCGTCGGCCGCCGCCAACACGTCCCGATCCCCCGCCGCTGGGCCGCGAGTTGCCTGCTCAGGTACCGCGGAGTGTGGCCGGATAGATTGATCGAGGACGGGCAGACAAGCACGCGAAGCTCTTGGCGACATGATGATCTCGGTCGGGAACCCGCATACCCGGAGCTTCGTCATTCCGCGGGAGTGTCCGAGTCGCGATCAGCACCTTGAGGTTGGAAAACGCTCATGGTCCGGGCAACGGGCAGCGCGCCCCCAGTCACGCACGGGCGGGCGGAGCTGTGATCGGCGGGCCGCTGACAGTACGCGCAGGGCTCAATGGGCGTGGGTCTCCGTGCGGGTGCTCGTGGATCCAGAACAGCCCATCCATGTCGAGACGGTGGCGGGTGGGGTTGTCCGGCAGTGGACCGCTGACGGTGATCTGGTGTTCACGAGCGGCTCGTTCCAGGTGGACCACACCCGATCTGGGCACCGGCCTGGGCCAGTTGCTGGAGAACGGACGGAACAACGCCAGCATGTCGCAGGTGTTCGTGGTCATCTTCCTGATCCTGCTGGTCGGGATCGTCATCGATCCGCTGATCTTCAGTCCGCTGGAGCGGCGGGTGCTGCGCAGCCGGGGCCTGCTGGTCACCCGCTGAACGAACGGTCCGAGCGACGCGGGATGCGCGCCCCGTCCCGCCGCACGATCCTCGGACCGGGCAGGCCGTCGGGCAGCACCCGGAACGCCCCGTCGGCCGCACGGCACGGAAGTCTCGGCGATCGAGAGCGAGCCCGGCGTCGGTGTCGCGGTGCCCGGCGCGCACGGGCTGGGCGACCTCAGGTGATTGTCCGTGACTTCGGGAACGGCGATGCGGCCTCGACGCGACCGGTGACGAATGTCGTCCCACCGCGCCGAGTGCCGCTTCACGGCCAGATACTCTCAGCCCCGTCCCCGTCCCCGTCCCCGTCCCCGGGCCGCGGGCGCGGAGCTGGCGCCGGGCCCGTGCTGCCCCGCGGGACGAGTTCCACCGGCAGGACCACGTGTCGCTCCCGGTGCGCCTCGGGGTCCTGGATCACGCGGTGGGCCAGCTCCGCCGCCGCCTCGCCCAGTCGGCGGGCCGGCTGGGCCATCGTGGACAGGTCCCACGGCTCGGCCATCGCGTGACCGTCGAAGCCGAGGATCGACATCCGGTGCGGGACCGGGACGTTGACGCCGCGCAGCACCGTGAGAAGCCTGAAGGCGATGTCGTCCGTCTCGGCGAAGATCGCCGTGGGGGGCTCCGCGAGACTGAGCAGCCGCCCCATCGCCGCTTCCAGGCTCGGCCCCTGCCAGTGGGCGACCTGGCAGACGAGGTCGTCGTCCCGGTCGATGCCTGCCTCGGCCAGGGCCGCACGGTACCCGTCGAGGCGGTCTCTGCTGCTCCAGCGGAAACCCGAGGGGTCCGCGGGCTCCAGGTAGGCGATGCGCCGGTGGCCGAGGTTGAGCAGGTAACGGGTGCCGCGCCGGGCGGCCTCCACGTCGTCGACGTAGACGCCGGCCCTGCCCTGTTCGTGCTGACTGACGAAGACCAGGGGCATGCCCAGGTCGTCCAGACGCGCCCGCTCCTCGGGGGAGAGCGCGAAGCTGACGACGAGCAGGGCGTCGGCGTTGCGGCGGGCCGGCAGACGGTCGAAGAACTGGGCGCGTTGCTCGGCGGTGGTGACGCTGTAGACCAGCATGTCCAGGCCGGCCGCGTTGAGCGCGGGAGCCATACCGGCGAGCGCCGCGCCCAGGAACCAGGAGTCGAGGTTGGGTACGAGCACGGCGACCCGGCCCGTGCGCCCCGTGACCAGACTGGACGCGCTGCGCGAGATCGCGAACGACAGCTCGCGCGCCGCCTCTTCCACGCGCGCCCGGGTCGCGGGGGACACCGTTGACAGACCGCGCAGGGTTCGCGAGACGGTCGAGGGAGACACTCCGGCCCGCTGTGCGACATCGGCCAGCGTGGCCCCCTTCTCAACGGCTTCACCGACCATGTGCGGGACGCTAACACAACGGCCGCCTCACCGGGTCAGGTGGGATGACAGCGCTGTCATTGAGGTTCCCTCAGTAATTACATTGTTGTGACCGTTGACACGCGATCCGGCCACTCCTACGGTGACAGCGCTGTCATCAGGCAGTCCGAGAGAGGAGGAGTACGCCATGTCCCTGCACCGCAGAACACTGCTGACGGGCGCCCTGAGCGCCGCCGCGGCGGGTCTGCTGGCCGGATGCGGAGGAAAGGACCTCGACGGCCTGCTCGCGCAGGCCGCGACCGTTCCCCGGAAGTCGGCCCGGCTGACCTGGTGGGTCTCCGAGATCCCCTCGCGGCGGGGCGCCGTCGTCGCGGATCTGATCATCCGTGCCTTCGAGCGGCGGCATCCCCGTATCCGTGTCTCGAAGATCAACGCGCTGTCCACCTCGGACGGCAACCGCAGCGCCATCGCCACCCAGCTCGCCGGCGGCTCCCCTCAGCCCGACGTGTACCTGGGCGACACGACGTGGCCCGCGCAGTTCGGTCACTCCTCGCTCGCGCTGCCGGTGGAGACGCTGCTCCCGCGCGACTTCTGGGACGCCTACCCGGCGGCCCTGCGTAACGGCTCCACGTATCAGGGCAAGGTCTACGCGGTGCCGTTCTTCACCGACAGCACCTACCTCTTCTACCGCAAGGACCTCCTCGCCAAGCACGGGCTGCGCGTTCCCCGCAGCTGGGAGGAACTGCTGCACACCTCCCGCACGGTGCAGCGGGCCGGTGACACGGAGGCCGGGTTCCTGTGGCAGGCGGCGGTGACCGAGTCGCTGACGGCCAACGTCACCGAGTTCCTCGCCGACGCGGGCGCCGCCGTCCTGGACGGGCGGGGCAGGGCCGTACTGGGCGGCGCGGAGGCGGAACGGGCGTTCTCGCTGATGGCCGAGTTCACCGCCCGCGGGGTCACGCCCCGCACCGTGGCCACGTATCAGGAATCGGACTCGCAGGACGCCTTCGTCAACGGCCGCGGACTGTTCCTGCGCAACTGGTCGTACGCCTGGGTCAACGCGAGCAACCCCAAGGTCTCCCGCGTCGCCGGGAAGGTCGGGGCCACGCTGCGTCCGGGCTTCGAGGGCACCGGCCGCTCCGGCGTCTCCTGCGCCGGAGGCTGGAGCAATTTCGTCAACCCCAGCTCCCAGGCACTGGGCGCCGCCATGGAGTTCGCCCGGTTCTGCGCCGGGGACGAGGTGCAGCGCCTCCTCGCCCGGGAAGCCGGTGTCATCCCCGCGATGACCTCCGTGCTCGACGGTCCGGAGGCGCGCGCCGCCGGCGACCCGACCGTCTTGCGCGCCGCCGACCTGCGACTCGTCGCCCGGCCCGTGCAGACCCCGTACTACCCGCAGGTCAGCAAGGCGCTGTACACCCCGGCGAACGCGGTCGTGCGCGGCGACCTCTCCCCCGCGGCCGGCGTCCGCGCCGCACGCGAGGGGCTGCGTACGGCCCTGGAAGGAAAAGCGCTGTGAGTTCCGTACCGCACACGAAGAGGGCGGGGACGCCGCCGAAGGGCGAGGGTGGCGGTGTGCGCGCCGATGCCTCGCGGAAGTCCCCGGGGAGCACGCCCCCGGGCTCCGCGGCCCGCCGTCGCGCCCGTGCCGGGTGGCTGTTCGCCTCCCCCGCACTTGTGGTCGTCGCCGCGGTGACGGTGTTTCCCGTCGTCTTCTCGGTGGTGCTGTCGTTCTGCGAGGTCCGGCTCGAGTACGGCGGCCTGCGGTTCGGCTCGCCCACCCTCGCCCACTACGAGGCGCTCCTGACGCACTCCGAGTGGTACCGGGCCCTGGCGTTCACGCTGGGCTTCACCATCGTCTCGGTCTTCATCGAGCTGGTTCTCGGAACGCTGACGGCGCTCGTCCTGGAGCGGCTCGGCGCCGCCCGCGGCTGGATCCTGGCCCTGCTTCTGCTGCCCTGGGCGCTGATCAACGTGATTGCCGCACAGCTGTGGTCGTACCTGTTCAACGGGACCTATGGCGCGGTGAGCTGGCTGTGTGAGCAGCTGTTCGGCACCCAACCCGACATTCTCGGGCAGCCGGTGCCCGCGATGGCGGCGATGGTCGCCGTCGACGTGTGGAAGACGACGCCGTTCGTCGCCATCGTCGTTCTCGCCGGTCTGATGCTCATCCCGGGGGACGTCTACGAGGCCGCCGAAATCGACGGCGCCAAGGCGTGGACCACGTTCTGGAGGGTCACACTGCCGCAGCTGCGGCCCATAATCGCCATCGCGGTCCTCTTCCGCATCCTCCAGGCGTTCGGGATCTTCGACCTGCCGTTCGTGCTGACCCAGGGCGGCCCGGGCACGGCCACCCAGTCGGTGGCGATCCTCGGGTACCGGATCCTCTTCCAGAATCTCGACTTCGGAGGCGGCGCCGCCGTCGCGGTCACCACCGCTGCCATTGTCCTGGGCTGCTGCCTGCTGTTCCTGCGCGTCTTCCGCGCTCACGTCGACGAAGGAGGCCGGGCATGAGCCGCCGCGTCCCGCGCACGGGCGTGCGCCGTTACGTCAATGTCGTCAACCTCGGCGGGCTGCTGATCGCCGTCTGCGCCACGCTGCCCCTGTTCTGGATGGCGTCCGCCTCCCTGAAGGGGCCCGGCGAGATCAGCGCGACGCCGCCCTCCCTGCTGCCGAAGGACCTCACCCTCAGCAACTACGAGACCGCGTTCACCCGCAACGGGATCGGCCACTACTTCCTCAACAGCGTCGTCGTGGCCTGTCTGTCCACCGTGCTGATCCTGTCCCTGGCGTTCTTCGCCGGGTACGCCCTCGCCCGGCTGCCGCTGCGCGGTCGCGGGGCCGTCATGACGGCGCTGCTGATGCTGTCGGTCTTCCCGCCGATCGCCCTGCTCGTACCGCTGTTCCTGATGGAGCGCCAGGCCGGGCTGCTCAACAGCTATCCGGGTCTGGTCATCCCGTACGTGGCGCTGAATCTGCCGTTCGCGATCTGGATCATGCGCAACTACCTCAGCGGGATTCCGGGCGAGCTGGAGGAGGCCGCCGTCGTCGACGGCGCCGGCCCCCTGCGTACCGCCCTGACGGTGATCCTGCCGCTGGCCCGGCCGGGGCTGTTCACGGCCGGTGTGTTCTCCTTCACCGCGACCTGGTCGGAGTTCCTGCTCGCGCTCACGTTCAACGGCTCCGACGACCGCCGCACCGTCTCCGTCGGCATCGCGCTGTTCACCAGCCAGTACCAGGTCCCGTACGGCGTGATCTTCGCCGGCGCGATGGTGGCCACCGTGCCGATCGCGGTCCTGGTGCTGATCTTCCGCCGGTCGGTCGTCTCCGGCATGACCACCGGCGCCGTGAAGGGCTGAGCGGCCCCGCACGAAGCCCTGTTCCCGGGTGACGGCCGGATCCGGCCGTTCCCTCCGCCTGTCCGTACACCCGCACCCCACCCTGGGCACACGCCCGAGAGGTTCACAGATGCCCCACCACGGCTCCCCCGCCCCCTCCCCTCACGACGCGGACTGGTGGCGGCAGGCCGTCGTCTACCAGGTCTACCCTCGCAGTTTCGCCGATTCCGACGGCGACGGCATCGGGGACATCCCCGGCGTCACCTCCCGTCTGCCCTACCTCGCGGACCTCGGTGTGGACGCCGTCTGGCTGAGCCCGTTCTACCCCTCGCAGCTCGCCGACGGCGGCTACGACGTCGCCGACTACCGCGACGTCGACCCCCGGCTCGGCACCCTCGACGACTTCGACGCGATGGTCGCCGCAGCCGACCGGCTCGGCCTGAAGATCATGGTCGACATCGTCCCCAACCACTCCTCCGACCAGCACGTCTGGTTCCAGGAGGCGCTCGCGGCCGCGCCCGGCTCGGCCGCCCGCGAGCGCTATGTCTTCCGCGACGGCCGGGGGGGCGGTGAACTGCCGCCCACCGACTGGCCGTCCAGCTTCGGCGGCCCCGCCTGGACCCGGGTGCCGGACGGACAGTGGTACCTGCACCTCTACGCCCCCCAGCAGCCCGACTTCGACTGGGACAACCCCGAGGTCCGCGAGGACTTCCACGACACCCTGCGGTTCTGGTCGGACCGGGGCGTCGCCGGTTTCCGCGTCGACGTCGCCCACGGGCTCGCCAAGGACCTGCGAGCGCCGCTGCGTGACCTCGGCGAGCAGCGGAGCTACCAGCCCGACGCCCTGCCGGTCGACGGCAGCCATCCGCTGTGGGACCGCGACGCGGTGCACGAGATCTACCGCGGCTGGCGGCAGGTCTTCGACGCGTACGACCCGCCGCGCTTCGCCGTGGCCGAGGCCTGGGTGCGTGCCTCGCGGCGTACGGCCTACGCCTCCGCGACCGGGCTGGGGCAGGCGTTCAACTTCGATTTCCTCGGCGCGCGGCTCGACGCCGCCGGGATGCACGCCACCATCGACAGCGCGCTCGCCGACGCCCGCCGCGCGGGGGCGACCAGTACCTGGGTGCTGTCCAACCACGACGTGGTGCGTCACGTCTCGCGCTACGCCCTGCCCGGCGACTCCACCAAGCACGACATCGAGGCGTGGCTGCTCACCGACGGCCGGGAACCGGTCCCGGACCTGCCTGCGGGTGTGCGCAAGGCGCGTGCCGCGGCGCTGCTGATGCTGGCGCTGCCCGGGTCCGCGTACGTCTATCAGGGCGAGGAGTTGGGGCTGCCCGAGGTCGCCGACCTGGACCACGCGGACCTGCGGGACCCGATGTGGGTCCGCAGCGGCGGACGTGTCAAGGGCCGCGACGGCTGCCGAGTGCCGCTGCCGTGGGCCCGCGAGGGCGCGAGCTTCGGGTTCGGCCCCGGGGGGTCATGGCTGCCGCAACCCGCCGACTGGGGCCGGTACGCGGCGGATGTGCAGAGCCGTGACAAGGAATCCTTCCTGGAGCTGTACCGCGGGGCTCTGCGGCTGCGCCGCACGCTGGTCGCGGACGAGGGGCTGGAGTGGATCGGCTCGCGGGAGCGGACGCGTCGGGGACTGCTGCACTTCGCCCGCGCCGGCGGCTGGCACACCGTCAGCAACCTCTCCGACGGGCCCGTCCCGCTGCCGCAGGGTGAGGTGCTTCTCGCCTCCGGCCCGCTGACCGGTGACGAGCTCCCGCCGTGGACCACCGCCTGGCTGCGCACCGGTTCCGCGTCCGACCGCTGAGAAGCGACGTTCGGCCCCTCGCATCGCGAGACCGGCCGGAGGTGCCGTCCGGGCCGGACGTCGGAGGAGCGTGCGGCCGGACGGCGGCGGTCACCGCGGGGCCCGCCGGCTCACGGACGGGCCCCGCGGCGCCAGCGCTCGGGGTCGATCCGGCCCGCGTACAGGGGGAGCTCGAGCGGCGGCTGGTCGTCCGCGAAGGGGTCCCACACCCGGGTGAGGCCCGCGGTTCCCCGCAGGCGCACCCTGCGGGCCTCGGCGAGGTCGAGCACGTCCGTCAGGACCTCTTCCGGGCCGGGCCCGGCCTCGGCGCGCGTGTGCCCCTCGGGGTCCACGACGAGGCTGCGCCCGACGCCGTCCGGCGCCGCCGCGTTGAGGCTGGCCATGAACACCTGGTTCACGATCGCGTTGGCCTGCGCGAGCACGACTTCCTGGGCTCGGTCGACGGTGGGCGTGCGCACCAGGTTCAGTACGAGGTCGGCGCCCTGCCACGCCAGGTGGCGGGTGATCTCGGGGAACCAGGCGTCGTAGCAGATCGTCAGGCCCACGCGTCCGTGGTCTCCCATGTCGAAGACCACGAAGCTGCTGCCGGACGCCGTGGTCTCGTAGGGCCGCCACGGGAAGATCTTGCGGTACTCCGCGACCCGTTCGCCCGCGGGCGAGTACACGGGGGCCGTGTTGTAGATCCGGCCGTCCGCACCCTGCTCGTAGACGCTGCCGGGCACGAACCAGATGTTCAGTTCGCGTGCGAGGGCGGCCAGCCGGGTGCCCCGCGGTCCGTCCAGCGGCTGGGCCGCCGCGGTCATGACCGTCTCGGGGTCCTCCCCGGGCCGGTGGCCGCACAGGTGCAGTTCCGGATACGCGAGCAGCCGGACACCGGGGTGCGCCGCGGTGACGCGGCGTACGTCCGCGGCGAACGCGTCCACATCGTCGGCGGCGTGGTGCCGTGCGGCCGTCTGGACGAGGCCGATCGACAAGGGGGTCGTCATCGCTGGGGTGGCCTTCCGCACTCGGTGGCGTCCGGGGTGGGTGCGGTCGAGCCAATCATCGTGCCGTCCACGGGACAAGATCCCTTCTTCCAGCGGCATCCACAGGAAAACCCAGGGGCCGCGCCGGGAGGTGCCCGCCCGGTCCCCGTCCCGAAACACCGTGGTAGAACGAGGGTCACCGCGTCCGCGACGCGGATCACCGACTCGACAGGACACAGGCAACGTATGACCCTCAACCAGCTGAGGGCCTTCGTCGAGGCGGAACGGCTCGGGTCGTTCACCGCAGCGGCGCAGGCCGTGGGCATCGCCCAGGCGTCGGCCTCCGAACTGGTGCGCCGTCTCGAGACGGAGCTGGACGCCGAGCTGTTCGCGCGCGGCAGCCGCACCCTGACCCTGACCTCGGCCGGTCAGGAACTGCTGCCGTACGCCCAGCAGGCGGTGGAGGCCGCCGAGAGCGGGACCCGGGCGGTGCGCTCCCTGGGCTCGCTGGGCGGGGGGACCGCCACGTTCGGCGTGCTCCGCAACGCGGACTACTACCTCCTGTCCAACCTCGTACAGATGTTCCACACCCGATATCCGTCCGTCCGGGTCCGGCTCGTGGGGCAGAACTCGGCCGAGACCGCGGCGGCCGTGGCGTCGGGACGGATCGAGGCGGGCCTGGTCGTCCTGCCGATCGACGACGAGGGGCTGACGGTGACCCCGCTGCTGCGCGACGAGGTGTTCTTCGTCAGCGCGAACGAGGAACGAACCCGCACGCCGGTGACGATGGAGGACTTCGCCCGGGCGCCCCTGGTCCTCTACGACGCCCATTACGGGTGGCAGGACCCCACCCGGCGGCAGCTCGCGGAGCGGGCCCAGTTCGCCGGGGTCGGTATCGATCCGTTGATCGAGCTGGAACATGTCGAGGCCGCACTGGGCCTTGTGGCCGCCGGGGTGGGCGACACGATCGCCAGCCGGGCGGTGGTCGTCGGCCCGGCGTTTCCCGCGGGGCTGCGCACCGTCCCGTTCGCGGACCCGCTGTACGACACCATCGCCCTGGTCAAACGGCGGGGGCATCCGCTGTCGCGGGCCACGAGGGAGCTCGCCCGGATCGCCGAGGACACCTTGCGCGAAATCCGCACCGATCTCGGCCTCTGACCGCCAGGCGTGCGGGGCGGAAGCGGACACATTCCTGATGGACAGGGAAACCCTGTGGTTCCGACAGGAATGGGCCCTCTGGTCCTGTGGCAGCGAGACGCCTAGCGTCCTCGCCATGCAGATCACGCACGACGAAGCACAGGCCCTCCCCCCGTTCCAGTGGCTCAAGAAGCCGTCCGTGGACGGTCCCCCCGCCCAGCGCGACCCCGCTGTGGTCGAGCGGGTCTCGCAGATGCTGAAGGAGATCGAGCGCAAGGGCATGGACGCGGTGCGCGCCTACGCCCAGGAGCTGGACGGCTGGTCCGGCGCCCTGGAGATCGAGGCCGCCGAGCTGAAGAAGTCGGGGGACGCCCTGCCCCCGGACGTCCGCACCGCACTGGAGATGGGCTACGAGCGCACCCACCGGTTCGCCGCCGCGCAGCGCGGGCACCTGACGGACTTCGAGACCGAGGTCGCTCCCGGTGTCATCGGCGGCCAGCGCTACGTTCCCGTCTCCCGCGTCGGCGCATACCTGCCCGCCGGCCGTTTTCCCCTGCTCGCCAGCGCCTTCATGACGGTGAACGTGGCGAAGACGGCCGGGGTGCCGACGGTGCTGGCGTGCACTCCCCCGTCGGGGGAGCACGGCGCCCACCCCGCCGTGCTGTACGGCGCCTACCTGTCGCGCGCCGACCGGGTGTTCGCGCTCGGTGGTGTCCAGGCGCTCGGAGCGATGGCCTTCGGTCTGCTCGGCGAGGCCCCGGTCGACATGCTGGTCGGCGCGGGCAACGCGTACGTCACCGAGGCGAAGCGGCAGCTGTTCGGCCGGGTCGGCATCGACCTGCTGGCCGGTCCCTCCGAGGTCGCCGTCATCGCCGACGACAGCGCCGACCCGGTGTGGGTCGCGGCGGACCTGCTGGGTCAGGCCGAGCACGGCCCCAATTCCCCCGCCGCCCTGATCACCACGTCCGAGAAGCAGGGGCGCGCCGTGATCACGGAGATGGAGCGCCAGCTGGAGTCCCTGGCCACCCGGGACATCGCGGGCCCGGCGTGGCGCGACTTCGGTTCCGTCATCGTGGTGGACGACCGGGCCGGCGCCGTCGCCGTGGCCGACGTGATCGCTCCCGAACACCTGGAGATCCAGACCGAGGACGACGACTACTACCTGGAGAACCTGTCCAACTACGGCTCGCTGTTCATCGGGTCCTGGTCGACGGTCGCCTACTCCGACAAGGGCATCGCCGGCACCAACCACGTCCTGCCCACGGGCAAGACCGCCCGCTACAACGCGGGGCTCTCCGTCTCCCGGTTCCTGAAGCCGCTGACGTACCAGCGTGCTTCGAAGGAGGGGACCGCGTCCCTGGCACCCGCCGTCGAGCGCATCTCGGCGTTCGAGGGGCTGGCGGCCCACGGCGCTACGGCGACGCTCCGCATCGACCGGATCGGACGGACGTCCGGCGCGTTCGACGACATTCCGGCCGCTCTGCGCGACCAGCTCTGACCCCTCGTGTGCCGCCGCGCCGCGTGCGGCGGCACGCGTTCGCCGGTACGCCCGGCACACCACGCCCCTGCCGGCTCGTCCCGGGCACACCGGCCCGTCTGATGGCCCGCAGGGGAGGACGGCCGAGGTCAGGGTGCGGAAATCTCCCTATCCCAACCCTTACACGGTCGCCTTCATCGCCGGGGTGCCGCTGCTCTGCCGGGCCACCGGGCCGGGCCACCGGCTGGAACTGAGGCTCTCACCGGGTCTCGCCGCGGTGCTCGTCGGCGTGGGCGTTCCGCGGCGGCGGCCGGCAGGCCGCGGGGCTGCCCCGGCGTTCTCGCCCCGGGACACGGAGCGGACGGCTCCCGGGCCGTGACGGATCAGCGGGCGTGGGCGTGGGTGGCGCGGGGGACGAACTCGGTCGGCAGGACCAGGCGCTCTCCCGCCGGGTCGACGTCCTTGGCGATCCGCCGGACCAGCAGGCGCGCCGCCTGGCGCGACAGCTCCCGCAGGTCGTGCCGGACGGTGGTGAGCCGGAACACCTCCCAGGCGGCCATCGGGAGGTCGTCGAAGCCGATGACGGTGAGGTCGTCGGGAACCTTGACACCGGCCGCGAGGGCCGCATTCAGGACACCGATGGCGACGACGTCGTTGCCGCAGAACACCGCCGTGGGTGCCTCGTCCGCCTCGAGCAGGGCGGGCAGCGCCCGGTAGCCGGTGTCGTACTCGAACGCTCCGCGCACCACCCGGTCCTCCGGCAGTCCCACGCCCGCCTCGGCGAGAGCCAGCCGGAAGCCCATTTCGCGCTCGCGCCCCGTGGTGGTGTTGGCCGCGCCGAAGACACCGGCGATGCGCCGGTGCCCGAGGGCCACGAGTTCCCGGGCGACGAGCCGCCCGCCACCCTCGTTGTCGACGACGGAGGCGAAGTCGCCGGCCCGGCCGGTGTCGCGGTTGAGGAAGACGTAGGGCATGCCGCGGCGCTCGAGCTGGGCGGGCAGGCGGGAGTCGGTGGTGGCCGTCGCGAGGACGACGCCGTCCATCGACTGGTCCAGCAGCCTCTCCTCGGCGACCGCCTCGTCGGACCGCTCCGTGATCAGCATCATGCGGTAGCCGAGGCTGCTCAGTTCGTCGTGGAGCGGGGCGACGACGTGCGGGTAGAACGGGTTCGTCAGGTCGGTGACGATGACGCCGACCCGTCGTGTGGCACGCGTCGAGAGGGTGCGTCCGGCCTCGCTCGGCACGTAGTTCAGCGCCCGGGCGGCGCGCCTGACCTTCTCCCGGGTGGCCTCGGACACGCGGGGGTCGTCGCGCAACGCGCGGGAGACCGTGGGCTGCGAGACACCGGCCAGTCTGGCCACGTCGTGACTGGTGATCCCCACGGCTCTCTCCTCGTCGCCACCGGCGCCACCCGGTGGCGCACCCCACCTCAGTATACGTATGCCGAAATACGGTCGTCGGACCGCGCGGATCGCCCCCGCTCCGCCCTGTGACATCCGACTCGCCCACTGCGACCTTGACCATCCCTCTTGACATCCCCCCATTCGGAGCTTGTCATGGAATACATACGTATTCATAAGTGAGGAGCAATCATGTCCGATGCCGTCGTCACCCCCAGCGAGCTGGCCCGCCGTACGGTGCGCCGCAGCGACTTCGTCTCCTGCAACCAGGCCTTCATCGACTGCCGTACGCCCGGTTCGGATCGCAAGGAGAACTACGCGATGATCGGGCCGGGCGTCTCGCAGGCCGCCGACCAGCACGTCAACCTCCGGCTGCCGCACGGCTACAACATCGGCGCCGCCGCCATGCCGCACGGCATCACCAACAACCTGCACCTCCACTACACGGCCGAGGTGTTCATCTGCACCGAGGGCGAGTACCAGCTGCGCTGGGGTGCCGACGGCACCGAGGGCGAGCTCACGCTCAGGGCCGGTGACATCGCCTCCATCCCGACCTGGATCTTCCGCGGATTCACCAACACGGGGCCTGACGACGGCTGGCTGTTCACCGTGCTGGGCATGGACGACACCGGCGGCATCATCTGGGGCCCGTCGGTTCTGCGGGAGGCGCAGAAGCACGGCCTGTACCTCACCGCCGACAACGAGCTCATCGACACCGTCGCCGGCGACACCGTGCCGCCGGAGTCCGATCTCGTCAGCCTCTTGGCCCAGGAGCACATCGACCGTTTGCGGCACTACACCCCCGGGGAGATGAGGCGCCGCATCGCCGCCGCGGACGAGCTGGTCTTCTCCGAGCACCCCTTCCTCGACAGCACCCTGCCCGGCGGCGGCGCCCGTCTGAGCTGCGTCATCGGCTACGGCATGACCGAGGACCCGCACCAGGAGCCCCGTGTGTTCAATCCGCACGGGCACAACGCCGCCTGGCTCCGCGCCGACCCCGGGCAGGGCGTCTCGGCACACCGTCAGCACGAGAACCAGACCCTGATAGTGAAGGACGGTCTGTGGGAGATCACCCTCAACCGCACCGACACCGTCTCGGTGCGTCTCGGCCCCCGCGACATGCTCTCCGTCCCGCAGGACGCCTGGCGCACCGTACGCAACGTCGGTGACGAGCGGGGCGACCTCCTCGTGGTCAACTCCGGTGACGGACGGGTCCGGCTGGAGTGGGACGACGAGGTTCTCAAGAGCGCGGCGGACGCGGGCCTGGGCATCGACCACAACGGGTACGTCGCCCCGTACGCGTTGCTGCCCCGCTCCGCACGCTCCTGGTGACCGGCGTGCCGAACGAGGACACGGCCGGTCCGCTGCCGCTCGTCCTCGTGCCCGGGATGCTCTGCGACGCGAACCTGTGGCGCGACGTCGGCTTTCCCGAAGGCCACGAGGTCCACCACGTCCCTCTGTGGCGAGCAGACATCGGGGCGCTCGCCGAGGACGTGCTCGCCGCGGTTCCGGGCCCGTTCGTGCTCGTCGGGCTCAGTCTCGGGGCCATCGTCGGCTTCGAGGCGCTGCGCCGGGCACCCGGGCGCATCGCGGGCCTGTGCGTGATGGCGACCAACGCGGGCGCGCCGCGCCCCGAGCAGTACGTGGCCTGGCGGGCGATGGACGAGCTGATCACGGCCGGCCGGTTCGGGGACGTCGTCGAGCAGACGCTGCCGGACATGTTCCCCGACCGGTGCCCCACGCCCGAGGCCGCGCGGCGCTACCGCGCCATGGCGCACGCCGTGGGTGCCACCGCCGCCCGCGCCCAGCTCGCCGCGCAGGCGACCCGCACGGACGCGGCCGACGTACTGCGGACGGCTCGCTGCCCCACCGTCGTCCTGGCGGGAGCGCGGGACACACTGTGCCCGCCCGCCTTCCACCGGGCGATCGCGGACTCGGTCCCCGGAGCCGTCCTGACGCTGCTGCCCGGCGCAGGGCACCTGCTGCCGTGGCAGCAGCCCGAGGCGGTGACGGCCGCGCTGCGCGAACTGGTCGCGGCCACCACCGGCACGACACCTGCGAGCGCCACGTCCGCCGCCCCCTGAACGCCCCCGATTCCATCTCCCTTGCCCCTTCATCCGCAGTGGAAGAGAGCCGTCATGCCCCGACACCTCAAGTCCCCCGTGCCCGCCGCGCACGTGACCGCGGCCCGGGCGGATGTCGCCGAGCGCGTCCGCGTCATCCTCGACGACATCCGCGAGCGCGGCGACGACGCGGTCCGCCAGTACTCCGAGAAGTTCGACAACTGGAGCCCCGAGTCGTTCCGCCTGACTCCCGACGAGATCCGGCGGATCGTCTCCCAGGTGCCCGGCACGGTCCTGGACGACATCCGCTTCGTGCAGCAGCAGGTCCGCACCTTCGCCCAGGCCCAGCGTGACGCGCTGGGTGACGTCGAGATCGAGACGCTGCCCGGCGTCCACCTCGGCCACCGGCACGTCCCCGTGTCCGGCGCCGGCGCGTACGTGCCCGGCGGCCGCTACCCGCTGACCGCGTCGGCCCACATGACGATCGTGACCGCCAAGGTGGCGGGTGTCCCCCGCGTCGCCGCCTGCACCCCGCCCATCCGGGGCGAGATCCCCGCCGCGACGGTCTCGGCGATGCACCTCGCGGGCGCCGACGAGATCTACCTGCTGGGCGGCGTCCAGGCCGTCGCGGCGCTGGCCGTGGGAACCGGGACCATCGGGCGCGTCCCGATGCTCGCGGGCCCGGGCAACGCGTACGTGGCGGAGGCCAAGCGGCAGCTGTTCGGCGAGGTCGGCATCGACCTGTTCGCCGGGCCGACCGAGATCCTGGTGATCGCCGACGAGCACGCGGACCCGTTCGTGGTGGCCGTCGACCTGCTGTCGCAGGCGGAGCACGGCCCGGACTCCCCCGCCGTGCTGGTCACCACGTCCGAGGAGCTGGGCCGCGAGGTCGAGCGGCACATCGAGCGTCTGCTGCCCGGCATGCCCACCCGGGACTTCGCCGCACCGGCCTGGCGCGACCACGGCGAGATCGTGGTGGCCGACACCCTCGACGAGGCCTTCCGGATCGCCGACTCCTACGCCAGCGAGCACGTGGAGGTGCTGACCGAGAACCCGCGCCAGGCGCTGGACAAGATGCGGGACTACGGTGCGCTCTTCCTCGGCGAGGGCACCTGCGTCTCCTACGGCGACAAGGTCATCGGCACCAACCACGTCCTGCCGACCCGTGGCGCCGCGCGCTACACCGGTGGCCTGTGGGTCGGCAAGTACCTCAAGACGGTGACGTACCAGGAGGTCACCGACACCGCGTCCTCCGCGCTGCTCGGCGAGGTGTGCGGCCGGGCCGCGCGCGTCGAGCTCTTCGAGGGCCACGCCCGCTCCGGTGACGTCCGCGCCGCCAAGTACGGCAAGGGCACCATGCCGTGGAACGAGGAGGGCGTGGCATGAGCGGCCGCACCGCACCGCTGGCCGGCCGCACCGCGCTCGTCACCGGGGGAGGCAGCGGCCTCGGCCGGGCCATCACCAGGTCTCTGCTCGCCGACGGGGCCCGATTGGTGATCACGGGCCGCGACGAGACCACGCTGAAACAGACCGCGTCACGGCTCGGCCCACAGGTCTCGCACCGCGTCTGCGACGTCTCCCGCCCCGACGACGTGGACGAGCTCGCCCGGAGTCTGGCCGGTGAGGAGATATCGATCCTGGTCAACAACGCCGGGATCGCCGGCCCGGTGGCCCCGCTGACCGAGATCACCCCGCAGGACTGGGACGAGGTCTTCGAGGTGAACGTGCGCGGGGTGTTCCTGATGTGCCGGGCCTTCCTGCCTGCCATGACCGGGCGCGGCGCGGGCGACATCGTCAACATCGCCTCGGTGTCGGGCAAGCGCCCGCTGCTGCGACGCACCCCGTACTGCGCGTCGAAGATGGCGGTCATCGGCCTCACAGCCACTTTGGCCGGCGAGGTCGGACCGCTGGGCGTCACGGTCAACTCCCTGTCCCCCGGACCTGTTGCGGGGCCACGCATGGAGCGCAACTTCCGGCTGGAGGCGGAGCGCACGGGCAGCACCTACGCACAGGCCGAGCAGGCGTTCGTCACACGCTCCGCCCTGGAGCGGATGGTCACCGAGGACGAGGTGGGCGAGGCCGTCAGCGCGATGCTGCGCATGCGTGGGCTGTGCGGGGCCGACATCGACCTCTCCGCGGGGATGGTGGCACGGTGACGGGGCGGAGCACACCGCACCGCAGCCTCAAACAGCGTCTGGCGGACGGCGAGCAGTTGCGGGGTGCCCTGCTGCGGCTCCCCTCGGAGACGCTGGTGGAGATGGCGGGGGTCGCGGGACTGGACTATGTCGTCATCGACTGCGAGCACGGGCCGGCCGACACGGCGCTGCTCCAGCACCACCTCACGGCCGCGGCGGCGCACGGGATCGACGTCCTGGTGCGCGTGGGTTCGGCCGAGCCGACGTTCGCGCTGCGCTGCCTCGATCTGGGCGCCGCCGGGCTGATCCACCCGCACGTGGACAGCCGCGAGGACGCCCGGCGGGCGGTGGCCGCCAGCCACTACCCGCCGTGGGGGGAACGGGGTTTCGCCACCTACAGCAGAGCGGGCCGATTCGGCACGGTCACGGCGGCCGACCATGTGGCCGCCTCCCGTGAAACCCTGGTCGTGACGATGATCGAGACGCGGCGCGCCTGCGACGACGCCGAGGCCATCGCCGGCACCGACGGGGTGGACGCGGTCCTGGTGGGGCCCGCCGATCTGGCCGCGGACTGCGGCTTCCCGGAGCCCGGCGTCATCGACGGGCTGATCGCCCGGGCACACGACGCGGCGCGGGCCAACAAACGCGCGGTGATGACGATCGTGCCGAGCCTCGACGCCGCCCGGGCCGCCGAGCGCCAGGGCTTCCAGCTGATCGTCTCCAACATGGCCCACGTGCTCATGGACACCCTGCGCTCCCTGGCCGCGCCCGGGGGGACGAGCGCGGCCGAAGACACCGTCTGACGGCCGGGAGCGGGGCCCCCTTCGTCGGCGGGCCCGCCGACGAAGGCGTCGTGCACCGCCTCGTGCACCCCTGCGTGTGGCGGCGCCGAGCTCTCGGCTGCCGCGTTCCGGGTCTGTCGCATCCAGCCGCGACAGACCCTTGACGCCCCCACAACCGGATCCTTAGTGTTCACGACCAGTTCATACGTATGCACGCTCCCATCCCCATCCCCGTCGCAGCCCCCCCTCCCCACGCGATCGGAGAAGCCATGTCCGCCGCAGCGCCACCCGGCCAAGCCGTCAGCTCTCCCCAGGTCGACCTGAACAAGCGGAAGGCGATACGCAGAGCCATCGCGTACAACAGCTCCTTCTCCATCTTCATGGGCATCACGCCGTTCGTCGCGACGCTGCTGGTCAGTACCTTCGACACCATCTACGCCGTCTGGGCCTACCTGGCGGTGGGCGCCCTCCTGGCCCTGGTCGTCGTGAGCGCCTTCATGACGGAGACGTACCGGAGCCACCTAGGCGCGGACAAGTTCGCCCGCTGACACGGCGGGAAACCCGATCCGGACGACCCGGCAGGCGGCCTTCCCCGCTACCCTCCCGACCATCCAGTTACATACGCATTCACCTCACTACCGGAACGGAACCACCATGCCTTTGGACCCCGTCGCGTACCTCCCCTACAAGGACCCGGACGACTTCATCCGCGAGGTGACCGACCGCATCTGGGTCGACCGCGACATCGCCTACATCGTCGACAACTACGAGCCCGACTCGATCGTGCACACCAGTCTCGGCACCGTCGTCGGCCGTGACGGTGTCATCGAAGGCAGCACCATCCGCATGGGCAGCACGCCGGGCCACATCGGCCAGGCGGAGGACGTGGTGTGGGAGGCGCGCAGCGACGACGCCTTCCTCAGCTCCCACCTGGTCTTCTCCGCCGACGAGCACCTCGTGGACGGCCGCCTCGTCCGCATCCGCAAGCGCACCGTGGCCAACTGTCTGTACCGACGCGGCCGGATGGTCGAGGAGTGGGTGGTGCGCGACGATCTGGCCGACTGCCTGCAGAGCGGCCTGGACCCGGCCGGGGCGGCCCGCGAGCTGACCTTCCAGGGGTACAGCGGCTCCATGCTCGAGGAGCCGCCGAACGACGTGCTGCTGGCCGGGGTCAGCGGTACGCGTCCGGACGAGTTCCGCCCCGAGTGCGAGATGGTGCTCGAGTTCATCGAGGAGGTGTGGACGCAGCGCCGGCTGAACAAGGTCAAGGACTTCATGGATCGCGACCTGTTCCTGCACACGATCGGCGACCACACCGTCATCCGCCCCGAGCGCTACCAGAGCGACCTCCTCACCATGGTCGGGCCCTTCCCCGACGCGCGGTTCGCCGTCCGCGACATCCAGGCGAACCACTCCCCGCGGTACGCGGGCCTGCGCGTGGCCGTCCTGTGGACCATGCACGGCACCTACCGCGGCATCCCGGCCTTCGGCCCCCTCACCGGGCGGCCGGTCACGGTGCTCGGCGTCTCGCAGTTCCTGATCCAGGAGGGCCGCATCGTGAAGGAGGTCCGCGTCTACGACGAGATCTCGCTGCGCGCGCAGATCAACGCGGGGCGCGGGGACGGCCCCGAGGTCGCGGCCAACATCTACTGAGCTTCACCGACGCGGGCGGGCCCGCCCGCGTCGGTGCCCGCGCGACCGGGTGCCGGGCGTCGGCGGGTATCCCGGCAGCCCTCCCCAACGGCATCCGCTCCGCCGCTACGAGCGCCGCCTCGCCGGCTTGCGGATCGCCACCGCCGCTACCAGCGCCGCCGGCCATTCCGCTACGGACAACGGCCGGGAAACGGCATTGTCACGTTGTTGGGTGTGGGGTGTCTGACGGTGTGCCGGAGCGTGGTGGAGTTGGGTACCGGCCATGTGCTCACGGCGCGGTGGGCAGGCCGGCGACGCCGGTGATCCGCTCCCAGATCGCGAAGCGGACAGTCGTCTCGGCTCGATGGCCGGATGCGGGGATCAGATGGCGGCTGGGGCGGAAGTGGGACGAGATGCCGCTGAACGCGGACAGAACTCCGGGGCCGGCAGCGGGTCTGGAATCTGGTCCATGGACCAATCATCGGTCCTCAGGCCAACAGCTCGGGCCTGGTTTCCGCCTTCCTGCTTGCCCAAGGCTTGTCGCAGGCAGGATCCCTCAGGCGCCAGAGGGGCCCAGCCCACTCGTTTCCGAACACAGTGAGGCACTCGATGAGCAGCACACCCGTGAACAACGACGGCCGCCGTCGTTCTCTGCGCTCCCTCGCCCGTACGGCGGGCCACGGCATCGTCCGCGGCGCCACCGTCCCCTCCCCCTGGGCGCGAGCTCAATGGGACGGATCATCTGGCGGATCCAGCAGCACTGACCCGGCACAGCACTCGATGACCCCGTCGCTCGCTGCCCTATTGGCCTCGGCCCCGGCCCCGGCCAACAGGAACCCCCAGAACTGGCACGACGCACTTCGAGAGCCGGAAGTGGACCGGGCGCGACGCTCCCGCCGGCGGGTCGTCGAACCGGTCGGACACCCCGGAGCACAGAGAGACCCCGGGCCGCAGATGTTCGGGGTCTCGTGCTGAGCGGTACATGGTCCACCTGACGCCCGCCGTCCCGCGGGAACTGGACGACCACAAGCGCGCCGGCCGCAACCCCGATATCCGGGAGGCGGCGAAGAAAGCCGACCGCCGCCTGAAGGGACCGCGGACCAACCGTCAATTTTTTCGCGGAACGTCGACATGGAGGCGGATGGTCGTGCCCTGGTCTCGGGTGGAGCGGATTTCGACCAGGTCGCAGAGCTGATGGGCAAGCCAGAGGCCGCGGCCGCCGATCTGCTCGGTGGTGGGGCGGGTGCGGCCGGCCATCACGTCGGCGATGTAGCCGGCGTCGCGGAACTCGCACAGGAACGTCGCGTCCTGGGCCCAGGTGCGCAGGGTCCCACGGCCCCCGCCGTGCCGGATGCTGTTCGTGGCGATCTCTGTGACGGCGACGGCCAGCTTGCGCTGCTGGTCGTCCGGGACGCCCGCGTCCGATGCGCACTGGGCGACCTTCGAGCGGATCGCGGTCAGGTCACCGTGTGTGTAGCTCAGCTCCTGGAAGGGATCGCACGGGGGGGTCAGCGCCTCGAAGGGATACTCCTCGGCGGTGAGGTAGCCCTCGTTGCGAACGTAGTGGCCGTCCTGGCGGATCAGCGGGTGGCAGCGGGACAAGGACTGCAGGGCGCTCTGGTCCTCGTCGGCGTCGTCGTAGGGGCACAGCATCGACCAGGCGGAGCTGCGGGCGAAGGCCCGGTTCAAGAGCCACTCGTGATAGCGCAGCTCAGAAAGGTGCGCGGCGTTGCGGGCCTCGCGCCAGGCCGTCTCTCCGATGCCGCGTACCGGCCTGTCACCCTCACCATGCTCGTTCATCCAGTCCACCCAGGCGCCGACGAGCCGGCCGGGGTTGGGTCCGAGCGTCGTGGTGTCGACGAAAGTGACGGCGGGCTCGTCGGCGAGTTCGCCGCGCAGGAGTGACGCCTTGTCCGGGGGGACGGCGACGACTACGGCCTCGTCGCCGTCCAAGGCCTCGTGGATGTAACCCAGTGTTCCGGACAGGAATTGCGCGTCCCCGCGATAGGGGTAGAGCTCGTGGCGGAACGAGGGTCGGGCCTGGCCGGACGGATACGAGGGCGAGATCGCGGTCATGCGGCCATCACCACCGGCATGCTGGCGGTCGCGTAGCCGGCGAGTTCCCAGCACAGGCGTACGGTCTCGTTGGCGCCTTCCACGACGATCCGGCGGTCCGGCAGGTGACGGGCGGCGTCAACGAGCGCGTGCATGCCTGCGGCGTCGATCATGTCCAGAGCGTCGAAGCGCATCTTCACTTTGGGTGAGCGCCGAATCGCTGCGCGTACCGCGGCGTTGAAGACGTCCGCGCACTCTGAGTCGATCACTCCGTCAACACTCCAGCTGTCGGTGCCCGTGCTGTACATCCGGAAAGCCGGACGTTCAGCGCGTATGCCCATCTCGTGCGGGTGCACACATGCCACATTTTCCAGCGTAGGCGTGTCCCACTGCGAGGGCCTGAAAGCGCACACCACGATGGCGTTGCTCTCCGAGGCGAACTCATCGAGCTTCAGCTCCTGGGCCACCAGTTCCTCGGTCCCGCTGGGCGCTGCCGCAGGCACCCGCTCGGTGAGTACGCGCACCGACCGGTAGCCCTCCCTGGCTGCGGTACGCGCTTCCCGGCGCACCGCAGCCAGGACAGAGTCGGGGTCCGCAACGCGTGGAAAGTCGAGAATCACCGAGGCCGATGGCACATCATCACGGGCAAGGCCGGAGGCGGCGCCGGCGGAGCCGACCACCACGATCTTGTCGCCGTACAGAGCGCCGTCAGCCACATAGGCGAGCACGTCTGCGGGGGAGGCGGCGGCTGAGTCCGCATACCAGCAGATGTGGTCACCGAGCTCGACGTTGTCGAACGTAGCCAACGTCCGCGCCGCTCTCACCTGGTCCCCTTTCCGATCTTCCAACCCGTCCTGGGATACAGAGAGTACTGGGCCAGCCGGGAGATCGTTAAGCCGAATGGAGATCGACCAGGTGAGCGTGCGCCGGCAGGAGGACCTGCCGCCCGCGTGTCAGCCGGGGCAACCGCTCAGCGGTCTGCTCCAGGCCACGCGGGCGAAGATGCACGGCTTCGGCCAGCGGGAGCACCGGTCGAGGGCACGAACGAGCGGCGTGGTCTTGAAGCGCGGACACCTCTGCGGCACGGGGCTTTGCGCGCTTCGTGAAGGATGCGGCGCGCCTCCCGCCAGGAGTGAGCCTGCCTGCACGCTGAAGGGGGAAGGCCGAGAGGCAGGAGATCGAGCCGGCACAGGAGGCGCCCACGGTCACCAACGTCGCCGACCTCATGTCGGTCCTGCAAGGCGGCATCGACAAGGCGTCGCCGCAAGAAGAACGCCGTCTGAACCCGGCATCCGTGCCACACCCCATGGCATGGACCCTGCCGGAGCCGATGCTCACGATCTCCGTCAACAGCCCGGACCTTCCCCTGCTGCACGCCGCCGAGCCCAAGTGGGACGGATTCCGGGCCCTGGTCTCCGTAGACGCGGGCCAGGTGGTGCTGCGCTCGAGGCGCGGCACCGAGATCGGGCCTGCGTTCCCGGAGGCGACGGCCGGGGCCGAGCAGCTGCCGGATGCGACCGCGTCGGCCGGCGAGCTGGTCGTGTGGGAGGAGGACCGACTCGTTTTCGAGCGGCTGCAGAACCGGCTGCAGCGGCGTGGTACCGGGGCGGCCCCTGCTGCGGCTGTCTGGGACTGGACATCGGTCGGACTGGAGGGGTTACGAGCGAGGCCGATCGCCGGCACGGTCACCGGCTCCCTGGCCGATCCCCGCACGTTGCTGATCGGCAGGTTCGACGACGGCCGCCGTCGTTCTCTGCGCTCCCTCACCCGTACGGCGGGCCACGGCATCGTCCGCGGCGCCGCCGTCACCCTGGGCGCGAGCTCAATGGGACGGATCATCCGGCGGATCCAGCAGCACTGACCCGGCACAGCACTCGATGATCCCGTCGCTCGCTGCCCTGTTGGCCTCGGCCCCGGCCGAGGCCGAGGCCAACAGGAGCCCCAGAACTGGCACGACGCACTTCGAGAGCCGGAAGTGGACCGGGCGCGACGCTCCCGCCGGCGGGTCGTCGAACCGGTCGGACACCCCGGAGCACAGAGAGACCCCGGGCCGCAGATTAGACCGTGGCCTATGTGGGGCTGGCTCGTTGGGCTCGTCATGGGGCGGGGTACATGGAGTTGGATTGTTCCGGACGGGCTGTGGGAGATCGCTGAGCCGCTGATCCCACCGTCGAGGGTGCGGCCGCAGGGCGGCGGGACGCAGGACACGCCTGATGAGACGCTGTTCGCGGCGATCATCTACGTGCTGGTGTCCGGCTGCGCCTGGCGGGCGTTGCCGCCGTGCTTCGGGATCTCGAAGTCGACGGCCCACCGCCGGTTCCTGATCTGGTCGAGAGCCGGTGTCTGGGGCCGGCTGCACGAGGAGGTCCTGCACCGCCTGGACGATGCCGGCCTGCTCGACCTGTCCCGGGCCGTCCTCGACTCCGCGCACGTGAGGGCTAAAAAGGGGGCGAACTCACAGGTCCGAGCCCCGTGGGCCGGGGCAAGCCGGATTCCAGGATGCACGTCCTGTCGGACGCGAACGGACTGCCCCTTCTCGTCGGCCTCTCCGCGGCGAACACCCACGACAGCTCCACGCCGAGCGGGCGGAATACTTCCGGCGCGTGCAGGCGGGATACAGCAACAAGGAAGCCTCCGAGCTGGTCGGCGTGAACGAGCGACCCGGCCGTGAGTGACGCAAGACCCACCGCCAGGCCCAGCAGCGGCAGAAAAGATTCTTCCAGTCGATGGTGATGATCAGCGAGCATCCCGCCGATGCCGCCGACAGGGCTGCCCCGGCACTGGGAGGGCGATCTGATCGTCGGCAAGGACAACGGCTCCGCCATCGGCACACTGGTCGAACGCAGCACCCGCTACGTGATGCTCGTCCACCTGTCCAGCGGGCGCAGTGCCGAGGATGTCCGAGACGCCCTCCAGGTAACCGTGCAGACACTGCCGCCGCACCTGAAGCGGTCCCTGACCCGGGACCAGGGATCCGAGATGGTCACCCACCGCGACTTCACCGTCGCCACCGACATCCCGGTCTACTTCCGCGACCCGGCGAGCCCTCGGCAGCGTGGCTCGAACGAGAACACGAACGGGCTGCTGCGGCAGTACTTCCCCAAGGGCACCGGCCTGTCCGTCCACACCCACGAGCATCTGGACGCCGTCGCTGCCGAACTCAACGGCCGCCCACGCAAGAGGCTCGGTTGGGAAACCCCAGCCGAGCGCCTGTCTAAACTGCTCGCGGCCTGATCAACCGACCATGTGTTGCGATGACCACTGGGATCCGCCCTGACATCCGCGGTCGGTGTGCATGACGGCCCCGGCGAGGCTGCCGCGGGTGCGTTCGGCAGCGGCCAGGGCGTCGGTGACGAGGCCGGTGCGCGTGTGGTCCGCGATCGCCCAGCCTGCCAGGCGGCGCGAGGCGAGATGCTCCATCTTGCCTGCCGTGCCAGATTCGAGAACGACCCGACCGCGTCCCGGCTGCTGGCCAATGGGCAGAGCCTGACGGTGAGCCGGCTGCTCGCTCACGGCGGTCGGCGCGTCACCGCCGCCGGCCCACTGGTCGTGTTGTCCGCATGTACCTCGGCCCTCACCGCGGACGACTTCGACGAGTCGCTCACCCTGTCCACGGCCTTCCTGACAGCCGGGGCGGCCGCCGTGGTCGTATCCCCGTGGACGGTGAACGACGAGAGCACCCCCGCCCTGATGGAGGAGTTCCACCGGCTTATGAGCAGGGGCGGACTCTCCCCTGCCGAGGCCCTGGCAAAGGCACAAGCCTATACGGCCGCCGCGGAGGGCGGGTCCGGGTCCCCTTACTACTGGGCGGCCTTCTCACATCAGGGCCGGTGAGCTGGAGCCTGATTGGCGTGCCGTGCTCGACGGGCGGACCCTTGAAGGAACCGTGGAGGAAGGAGGGCCGATGGGACGGTATGTGCGCGCGGACGGACTGGACATCTGGACCGAGCAGGTCGGCACCGGGCCGGACGTCCTGCTGGTCGGAGGGCTCGGTGACACCGTCGAGTCCTGGCAGTTTCAGCTCGACGGGCTGGCCGACCGCTACCGGCTGACCGCCTTCGACAACCGGGGAGCGGGCCGGACCGCCATGCCCGAGGGCCCTGTCTCGGTCGAAGCGATGGCCGACGACGCCGCCGCGCTGCTGCGGGCACTGGACATCCCGTCCGCCCACGTCGCCGGCTTCTCCGGCGGCAGCGTCATCAGCCAGGAGCTGGCTCTTCGCCACCCCCGGCTGGTGCGCAGCCTGGTCCTTCAGAGCACCTGGTCGGTGCCGGATGCCTACCTGCGCCGGTGGGGCTTGTTCGTCCGCTGGCTGGTCGAGACCGCCCCCGGCGAACGCACCTTCCTCGAGGGCTTCTTCCTGGACATCTACACGGCCCGGGCGCACAACGACGGCACGGTCGACCGGTTCATCGATGACGCGCTCGCCTTCCCGCACAAGCAGACGACCGAGAACCTGAAGCGTTTCCTCGATGCCGTCCTCGACCACGACACGACGAACCGTCTGCCGGACATCGACGTGCCGACACTGGTACTCGCCGGCGGCCGTGATTCCACCAGCCGCCCCGAACTCTGCCGCGCCGTCGCCGACGCGATCCCCGGCGCCCGGTTCGCGGTCATGGAGGAGGAAGCGCACCAGCCCTTCCAGGAGATCCCCGACGAATGGAACGCCCTCGTCGACGCGTTCTGGCGGGAGACGGAGACCCGCACCGCATGACTACGAGAAGCTCAGAGCCTGACCTAGCTCAGGAATCGGCACGCCGGATCAGCGGCTTGGCCTTCACTTCCTCGCTCCCGAACGACACCATGGCCGGGCGGTCCCCTTGAACAACAGGTGGACGGTGCACAGGGACAGCGTCGAGCCGGGATGCAAGCGGGGGGCCTTGTCACGTTGACTGAGGAATGATCGTCCGAGGTTGTACCAGGGTGCGGGAGCACCGGTGCCGGGTCTGGATCAGACATCGGCGGGCTGTGCGGTGGTACCGGTGATCTGGTCGACGGCACCAGCAACCCCCGACACGGCACGATCAACCCGAAGACCATCCAACACCGTCAGCCAACGTGACAGTGCCGTCTGCGGTGACGCGTGGCGGACTCGCCGACATCAGGCAAGCACGCTGCCGGATACGACGCCGCTGTGACGACGTCCCGCCCCGCGTGGGAGCCCCGTCACCACCCGTCCCAGAACAGTGGTTCGCTGTAGCGGTCGTGTTCGCGGAGTGCCGCGATCGCCCGGTGCAGGGCGTAGGCGACGTCCGGAGCGTCGGGTGCGCCAAGCGCCGGCAGACCTCGCGGGCGAGCAGCGGGGCCATACGGTGCTCCACGCTCCACAGGCCCCCGATCACCTGCCGGTAGCCGCACAACTGGAAGGCGGAGGCGATGGAGATGACCTCGTCGGCCAGTTCCCTACCCGGGGCGGAACTGTGGCAAGCGGACAGGTGGGCGAACTCGGCGTGCGGCAGCCGCTCGGCGACCAGCTCTCGCAGGGCAAGGTTGCCGTCGTGCAGAAGGAGCCTGCTGTGCGAGGGGTCGGCCGGGTCTCGTACATCATGGCAGGGCAGGTGGGCGTGGGTGTGCGTGCGCAGCACGGCCTCGGGCGTGGCCGTAATTCGGCCCGGAGGCCGGACAGCGGGCGGGTGACGGTCGGCTCGTCGTCGAGGGCAGCCAGTTGCGGCCGGGTGTCGCCCGCTTCCACGGCGACCGCGACGAGTGACGTCCGGTCGGCGTCGAGGGCGGGTGGTGTCGGCCGCACCTACACCCAGCGTCGCGCCCACTCGCGCTCCTCCCCCGCCGCGCTACGACCGGCGCCTCGCCGCGTGCACGGCAAGGCCGACTGACTGTGGCGCTTGGCCGCGGCCGTCGGGTGGATCACAGTGGGATGGTGGTGATGCGCTGCGCGGTTCATCGGTCGGCGGAGGATCTTCCCGGACGGTGCCTGCTGCTTCCGCATTCCTCCGGTGTCACCGGTGGCTCGGCCGGGGTCGTCGGGGGCGGGCGGAAAAGGACGGCCCGGGCCACGGACGGGGCGAACAGGGCGGTGACGGGAGCGGAGAGGGTCAGTACGGAGCGGAAGGCGCGCCCCACGACCGGGTCGCCGGGGTAGCACGCCTGGACGCGCTGCAGATACCAGTCGGCAGCGCGGTCTACGGGCCCGCCGCCGACTACGGTGCCGGTCGCGCCGGGCATCTTGCGATCCGCCCCGGCGGAGATGTTCCACGCCTGCCGGGACGCCGCGAGGAGTGCCCGCTGCACGCATCGCGTCGTAGAAGTCCGGCGCGGATCGGCCAGTGCATCGCGCAGGGCGACCGCACTCATCGCGGCGACGGCCATGCCCTGCCCATAGACCGGGTTGAAGGTGCACAGGGCGTCGCCTGTGGCGAGGAACCCTGCCGGGTGGCGGCCGGGCAGGTCGTAGCGGCGGCGGATGTTCGCGGTCTGCCGGTAGCCGAACGCCGGTGAGAGCGGTTCGGCCTCCTCCAGCCACCGATGCAGGAGTGGATGCGGCAGCCTCTTCGTGTACGTCACGAACTCGTCGTCGGCCGTGGGTGGTTCGTCGCCGCGCAGCCCCGAGACAATGACCAGATGGGTGCCGTCCTCCAGCGGCAGCGCACCGCCGGCGTGAACCTGGGCCGGGCTGGGATAGACGTAGTAGCCGGCTGTGTCGCCGTCAAGGAAGCCGTTTCTGCCGCGGTAGAGGCGGGATGCGTACGCAAGCCCCGTGTCGATGGTCTCCTCGTACGGGGCTCTGGCCCCGATCGCCGTGAGCCATTGCGGGGCCTTCGTGCCGCTGCCTGACGCGTCGATGACCAGGTCGGCCTTGAGGGCACGCTGCTCCCCGCGGGCGCCACCGGAGCGGTCCCGCAGCAGTACACCCCGTACGCGCGAGGCGTCACCGAGGAGCCCGAGTACATCGGTCGCCTCCACCACGCTGATCCCTGGATCGGCGAGGACACGCCGCCGCACCAGCTCTTCCAGCTGTGCGCGGGAACCGGTGTAGATGTGCGTGGTTGCAGGCAGCCGCCGGAACCAGCGCCCGTCCTGCCACAGCACCAAGTCCGACGGCATACCCACCCGCGGCGCCCCCGCCGCCTCCAGTTCCGCGAGTAAGCCCGGCAGCAGCGACTCCAGGGCCAACTGCCCGCCCTCCAGCAGGACATGCGGATGCCGGCCCTGCGCCACTCCGGGCCGCGGTTTCACGCCCTCCGGGAACCTGTCGCGCTCGACAACGGTCACCCGCTCGGCGTGCCCGGCCAGGACATGCGCTGCGAGGAGCCCTGCGAGGCTCCCGCCCACGACGACCGCATGCCGCTCGTCCCGGTCTCCGTCTACGCCCCAATGGCTCTTCCCAGCAGAGTTCACCGATCCGCCTCCCTGAGCACTGTGTCATGAAAGACATCAGTATCCGGCACTGTCGGGCGAATTGGCCGCGTTCACTGCATTCACGCCCCCCGAACACACCCTTCACGCCCCGGCCCCACCATCGGAGCACGCGTCGCCCACGGACAACCGGAGCGGGAGACGGCACTGCGCAAACTTGACCCGGGCTGCAACCCTGCATGGTCGGCGGTATGGCAGCGACACTCCGCCGCCATACGCGAACTGCTCGCGAAGGTCCACTGTCCGGCCCTGGAAGTGACCGCCATCCGCGATCGGCCCTTGACGGCCATCGTGCTCGCCAGGACCTCTGGCCGCGGGCAACGCCGCCCTTGCCGAATACCTCATCCATGCAGGTGGGTGCGGGTTTGGGTGTCGGCCGGCGGTTGCCCGAGTCGGCGCTCTCGCGCGGTCGGTGGTTGCGGCTTGGTGATCGGTCGTGCTGCTGAGACTGGCGTACCCGGGTATGACGAACACGTTCGCGATGCTGCGGCTGCTTGCCGGTGAGCAGCCGCGAGAAGGATGCAGAAATCCTGGCCCTGCGCCATCGGATTGCGGTCCTGGAGCGGCAGCTGAACGGGCAGCGGGTCCGGTTTTACGCGAGCGACCGGGCGTTCCTGGCCGCGTTGCTCCAGGGCCTGCCGCGGGAGGTGCCGCGCGGGATGCGACTGCGGCGCGGGCGGCGGAGTCGGGTATCGCGGCCAGCGTGACGGCCATGTGGAGCAGGTTGACGTAGCCCAAACCCGAGACCTCCAGCGGGCGGGCCGAGGTGCGGCCTTCTACGACGGCCAGCATCAGTTCCAGACCACGCGCGAGGCAGGAGTCATCTATCACCTGTCCCCGCGTGTAGGACCACTGGCGCTGCACGCCCGAAGTGAGAGAGGCGAGATGGGTAATGATGCGTTCTTCGACGGCTTCGATGAGCCCGTCCTTGGCAAGGTTCTCCAGGGGCCGGGAGGCCTTCACCCTCAGCGGCACCGGGCTACGGCTGCCGTCGCGGCGTTCTTGCTGGCACGCAGCAGCTCGGTGAGGATCCGGGTTTCCTGAGCTTCCCCCGCTGTGCGGGAGTGGCTGACCAGCTGGTCAGGGCAGGTTGTCGGGGTTTCAGGTTCACCGGTTCGGCCATTGCCCGGTCGGCGTAGTGCTTCTCCTCGAACTCGATGGAGCTGAGGTAGCCGAGTCGTTCCTGGATGCGGCGGGGGTTGTAGAACCCGTCGAGATACTCGAAGAGCGCGAGGTCGGCCTCGGCTCTGCTGGCGAACACCGGCTGCGGATGCACTCGGCTTTGACCAGCATCCACAGGTTCTCCGCCAGGGCATTGTCGAACGAGTCGTCCACCGACTCCATGGACGCCTCAATTCCCGCTCTCATCAAGCGGGTTGTGAGATTGATGGACGTGTACTGACAGCCGTGGCCGGAAACACCCGTGCCCGCGCTTCCCACTGGCCTTCGGACGCTCGCTGACGAAACCCTCGCCCGCATCGCCAGCGATGCGGCGGGACCGGCCTCAGACCGGGTCGAGCCGGAGGACTGGAAGCAACGGCAGACGACGCTCACCCGCCTTCGCGCAGTACTCGCTCCGCCCCCACCTTCCTTCGCTCTCTTCGATGTCCACTCATAACGGAGCGTCACTCGGCGCTGCTATCACGAGCGTGAGCCGCGGGCGGCGTGAGGAACGGGCAACCGAGCTGGTCGGGAAAGGGGTGCGTCTCATGCACCAAGTCTCCGATCGAGCCACCACCTCCACGTGAGTGCGCTTACTCACGTGAGTAGGGAGACTCCCTCGACCCGGTACCGGTGCCCTTTGTGCGACGGTGACGCGTCCCCCACGGATCCTCCTCCAACATGATCAACTCAAAAATCATCCCACCCCGTCAGCCAACATGACAGTGCCGCATGAACGGCACGGGGCAGTGTCGCTGGACTGGCAGTGAACCGCCCCGGCCCGTCGTGGGGCGCCCTGGACACCCGCTCCTGGCCGGGCGTCGCGGAGACGGAGCCGACCGACATCGACGCCGAGCAGGGCGGGGCCAGGGGCCTGGCTACCAGCTGTGTGCCACGTCCACCACCAGCCGGTCAGGCAGTACCAGCACTCGGAACGGCAGCTTGGCCCGGACCCCGAGCCCGATGTTGGTCCCTCCGTAGTAGTAGCCGCCGAACTTCGCGTCCCGGAAGGTCTGGTAACCGCTGAAGTCCAGCCCCGGCAGCGGATCCGCGATCGCGACCGGATACTGCGCTTGGTTGACCGGCGCAGTGAACACGATCTCGATGATCGCTCCGCCCTCGACAGGGATGCCGGTCTCAGACGGGATGTGGGCGAAACCGGGCACGTACCGCACCCGGTACAGGGCCGGATCGGCAGTGGTCATGCCTGGAATGTCGAAGACCATCCGGTCGTAGCAGTCGTGACGGCCGGTCCTGACGTCCGTCAGGGAACCGATCATTGCTACCGAACCCGGTTCCGACTTCGCCAGACTCCCCCAGTCCGTCTTACAAGTGGTGGTCTGCGACGTGGCCGCGGCAGTCGGCGCGGCGCTTGTCCCTGCCAGTACCAGCGCCAGCGTCGCCAGCGCCGTTGCCCAGCGTCTCATCGGTGAGCAACCCCCTTCTACTTCTGGTGTATTACGCATCCACGCCATGTGAGACAAAGGAGGCAAAGGATTGGTTGGAGGCGATGACAGTCGCGTTTCGGACATTCCCGCCTGGTGGGGCTTCCCTCGCCGTACGGCATCCAGGAGGCCGCGAAGTCGAGTTCGCCCTGACTCTGCCGGTCTCGGCGACACCTGAACCGTGGTTCCGGATCACTTTCCTTGCCAGAGCCGCGGAGAGTCACCACGACGGCGTCGTCCCGTTGTTGGGTGGGTGAGTGTCTGACGGCGCGTCGAGGTGTGTTGGGGCGGCCGAAGGCCCCCATGCTGGCCGCCGCCGGAATCGCCGGGGTGGTCCTGCTCGCCGTACCGCTGCTGATCGTGGCCGGTAACGACCGGGACGAGCAGCCCGAGGACCACGCCACCGTGGCTGCCGACTCCCGGGCGCTGTACGACGGTCGGGAGGCACAGCAGCCGCCGGGCGTTTACGCCGCGGAGCCCCCGAAGGGCGATGCTCAGGCCGGCTCGTCGAAGGACAAGGACGGCGACGAGGGGAAGCACGGCAAGGAGGCGAAGGACGGCAAGGAGGAGGGGAAGGACGACGGCAAGTGCCTCACCGCGAGTTCCCGGGGAGCCGGGGCGGAACTGGTCGTCCAGCCCTGCGGAGCCTCGCAAGGCGCCCAGATCTGGTCCTTCCACGACAACGACCGCACCCTGCGCATCGGCGAGGACCTGTGCATGGGGCTGGACAGCGGGTCGGTGGAGAAGGGCACGGCGATCCGGCTGCAGCGGTGCAACGCGTCGGCCGGGCAGAAGTTCAAGATCAACGCGACCGAGGACCTGGTGTCGCTCAAGGCCGGCAACAAGTGCGCCGGCATGTGGTCCTGCACGCGACGCCTCGATGGCCGGGAGTGCCTTCGACGTCTGGGACGGCCTGATCCCCGCCAACCGGCTCGCGCATACCTACCGGGTTCGGTTCCGTTACATCTTGAGGCGTGGCCACACCGTCGAGGGTATTGCCGCCACCGTCGGCATCCTCGAACAGGCGGGGAAACAACTTCTCCGTGTCGGCCGCATCAGTGCGGTGGACAAGTCCTCGGTGTTCACGATCTTCCTCAACGCCGCAGCGGCAGCAGTGGTGTCCTGCGCTGGAGGGCCTCGATCCGGCACCTCGCGAGCGCCGCCCGACAACCCCGAGTGACAACACTTCTGCCTTTGTGACATACATCGCTCTTCGGCTCAACCGGTCTGAGACTCGCAGGGTGTTTCTGGTAGGTCTAGAGGTCGAACTCGACGTGCTCGATGTCCGTGAACCGGACCTCCTCCAGGCTTCCGGCGCGGTGGCCGTTGTCCTGGAAGTACACCTCCTTAGCGCTCCAGCGCGGCCTCGGTGAGCACGATCAGCGGGTCGGCGTCCTTGCCCGGACCGGACAGCTTCGGCTGCCCGAGCTTCGCCTCGCGCAGCGTCCAGGGCCGGAATCGACTTGGCGGGCACGTCCAGGACCAGGCCGCCGGTGCAGTACGCCAGCACTTGTCCGTCCTCGACGTCGACGACCGCCAGCGGCCCGTTCTCAAACCGTGGGTCGGTGCCGCCCGCCGGGGTTCCGGCCGGAGCCGCCTTCTTCGCGCCCGGACGGCGCGATGTCGACGGCCTGGTGGTACGCGCCGAACGCGGCGCGGCCGCCGGAGCAGCGACGACGGGGGCGGGGTTGGTCTGGGTGTTCTCGGTTGCAGTCATGACGCAGCTTCGGGCGCCGGGCCTGTGGACAGAGTCTGAGCTTCTGCCGGGGCGGGCGTGCCGGTGAACGTGTCCGGCGGCACCGCCGGGCGGCCGACTCCTCCGGCACGGAGGGCGCTGGGTAGAGCTCTGCGAGCTTCTCCAGCAGACGCGCGTACGCCTCGCGCTCCGGACCGCGCGGCTCGGTCGGTTTCTTGGGCGACTCCCAGGCGGACACCGTGGCCCGGCGCACCTTCAGTGCAGCGGCGACTTCGTCCAGCGTCAGACCGTGCGCGACCCGCAACCGCTTGCGCTCCTCCGCCGGCGGCAGCGGAGAGCGGGACGTGACCAGCGCGTCGACCGCGTCGAACAACTCGGACATGGAGCACCTCCTGAGCCATACCCTACCCCACTAACCGTACGGATCGCGTACTTTTACCGTACGGATCGCGTACGAAAAGCGTTCGAGGGGTGGAAAGACGCGCGGTGTCCCTGCTCAGCAGGACGCCGCGGCCAGACTGGACGGTTGATCAGTCCGACTGGAAGAGCTCACGCGTTGTCGAGGCGGTCCGCCACCGGCCGTTGGTGGAAGGGAGGCCGGACACGGGCCGGACGTACGTGTCGTAGACCAGGAACGCGACGACCTGGGATTCGATGCGGGCGGGGCCGTCCTTTTCCGCGGCCTCCAGTTCCCGCCCGGCAGCACGCAGCGGGCCTGTGGCTCCTCGTACCGCTCCACTCGCCGGAAGCCCGGCCGGTCCTTGGCGGCCACGAGCCGGCCTTCCTCCTGGTTCAGGACGAGGGCTCTGCCGTCTGCGTCCCAGGACTCCACCAGCACCTCCAGTTCGTCGTCCTCTGTCCCGGAAGCGTCGGGATCGGTGAAGTAGGCGTAGTAACGCACCCGCTGAGTGCCCCTTCGACGATGGTGGTCCCCGACGAACCGAGCACGGAGGAGATCCGGTCGATCCCGCTCATGCGGATGTGCGGAGCGGGGCAGGCTGCGGCAGCACGGCCGCCGTCCCGGTCTCCCTCGGCACGCGCTCCGCCCTCGCCCGGCGCAGGGCCGCCGTGTGGGAGGTGGCGGCGCTGGGTGAGGGCCGCCGTGATCGGGACCGGTGCGTCGCCGGGCGTGGCCTCCGACTCCGGGAACGTCCTCCGGCTGAGCTCGCGCATCGCCCTGGTCTGCCGCTCCATAGCCTCCGCGATCGCCGGGTCTAGCCGCTGTGCGGGAGCGGCGGCCTGGTGCGCGGCGAGCTTGTGAACGGTCCTCTGCACTGACCGTTGACCGCTCCGGGTGCTGTTGTCACTGGGCTGGTGCCACCCAGGCGCCCCGCTCCCCGCCTGCGGCTCGGTCTCACCTGCCCCGGTTCGGCTGCCGCCAGGTGAGACCGACCGGTGTGGCTCAGCGGGTCCGGTAGCGCGCGTAGATCAGTCCGCTGTCGAAGGCGCGCTCCTCGACCAGCTCGAGATCGAGGCGCACGCCGTCGGGGAAGAACCGCTTGCCGCCGCCGACCACGCTCGTGGTGATGAACAGGTGGTACTCGTCCACCAGGCCGGCCGCGATCACCTGGGCCGCGAGGTTCGGGCCGTCGACGGTGAGGTCGTGATCAGCCTCGGCCTTGAGCTTGCGCACCGCGTCCGGGTCGAAGGTCCGCTCGATCCTGGTCTTCGCGCTGGACACCGACTCAAGCGTCGTGGAGTACACGATCTTCTCCGCGGCCTGCCAGTCGCGGGCGTACTGCAGGATGTGCGGCGGCTGGTCGGGCTCGGTGTGCGCGGTCTCCCAGTAGACCATCGTCTCGTACATCCGTCGGCCGTAGAGGTACGTGCCGACGGGGCGGAAGAGGTCGTTGATGAAGGTATGCACCTCCTGGTCGTCGGCCCCGGTGCCGAGGTCGCCCTCCGCCGCCTCGGCGTAGCCGTCGAGCGAGGTGATCATCGAGTAGATGAGCTTTGCCATGCGTCTCCTTCGGGTACGAGCCCGTGCCAGCAGTCCTGCAGGCTGTGACCTCCGCACGACCCGGAACTCATCGATCGGCCGGCCGGCCGGTCCCTTCAACCGTCAGATCCCGGACGAAGCGCACCTCGTCGGCGGGTTGCCCACGCAGTTCCGCGCCCTGGCCACCCGCTACGCGAAGCGAGTGGCCTCCTACCGGTCGGAGATCATCATCGCGGCCATCGTGTTGTGGCTGCGCACCGACTTACAGGACACGCCCCAGTCTTCTGAGTCAGGAATTCTGTTCAGATGTGTGGGCTTGCCTGGTGGCGCGTACTGGGCGGCCGAAGGCCTGGTTGACGCTGTCGGATGGGGAGCGGGCTGCGCTGGAGGGGTGGGTGCGGCGCCGTTCGACGCCGCAGGCGTGGGCCTTGCGGTGCCGGATCATCCTGGCGTGCGCCGCCGGCGCGTCGAACAAGGACGTGGCCGCGCAGTTGGGCTCCACGCCGCATGCGGTGGGCCGGTGGCGGGCACGGTTCGTCGAGCACCGGATCGCCGGCCCGGGCGACATGCCGCGCTCCGGCGGCCCCCGCACGGTCACCGACGAGCAGGTCGCCGCGGTGGTCACCAAGACGCCGGAGACCACGCCGGAGAACGCCACCCACTGGTCGACGAGGGCGATGGCCAAGGAGATGGGCCTGTCGCAGTCGACCGTGTCGCGGATCCGGCGGGCCTTCGGCCTGCAACCGCACCGCGCCCAGACGTTCAAGCTGCCGACGGACCCGTACGTCGTCGACAAGGTCCACGACGTGGTCGGCCTGCCTCCACCTGGACCCGCCCGGGCGGGCACTGGTCTTCCGCGTGGACGAGAAGTCACAGATCCGGGCCCCGGACCGCTCTCAGCCCGTGCTGCCGATGATGCCCGGGATCCCGCAGCGGGTCACCCACGACCACGTGCGGGCGGGCGCCACCACACTGTTCGCCGCGCTTGAGGTCGCCACCGGCAAGGTGATCGGCTCCCTGCACCGCCGACACCGGGCCGAGGAGTTCAAGAAGTTCCTGCGCAACTTTCCCTGTGCGTCATGAATCCAACCTGTGACCGCGGCCCACCATTGACCCGCACACGGGAGCAGATCATGACCCACAGACGTTCCACGGCCGTTGCTGCCGCGTCATTCCTGCTGCTGAGCGGTGTGGCCCTCACCGCCGCGCCCGCAGTCTTCGCGGGCACGCCCGGAGGCACCTACGCCGACGACCGCAACAGCGACTTCGACGGCGACGGCTACGACGACGTCCTGACCGGCGCTCCGGGCGGCACCGACGGCGGCAAGAAGGGGGCGGGCTACGTCACCGTCCAGTACGGCGCCGCGAGCGGCCTAGGTACCGCCACCAGCATCCCCCGGGTCCGCACTGCCGTCTTCGGTCAGGCGACCGCGGGCGTCCCGGGCTCCGCCGAGTCCGGTGACGGCTTCGGCACCGCCGTGGCCACGGGGGACCTCGACGCCGACGGCTACGACGACGCGATCGTCGCCGCGCCGGGTGAGGACGAGGGTTCCGTGAGCGACGCGGGCCGGGTGACGGTCCTCTATGGATCCCGGGCCGGGCTGACTCCCGCCCGCAGCGTCACCCTGGGGTCGGGTGTACCCGCGGCGGACACCCGGTTCGGCCTGGCCGTCGCCGCCGCCCGGCTCTCCGGAACCACACCTGGCGACGTCCTCGCCGTGGCCGACCGCGGAGGCGCCTCCCTGTTCACCTACGGCGCCGGCTCCCTGGAAGGAACGGGCCGGCTCGACACCGCCGGTGTTCCCGGCCGCGACTCGATGCAGCCCGCTTCCCTGACCACCGGAAACTACGACGGCGACGGATACGCGGACCTGCTCGTGTCCGGCAGCAGCCTGGAGGAGGACTACAGACCACGGTCCTCCCTGTACATGGGCGCCGCAGACGGGCCGGTCTACACCCGCGGCCTTCTCGGCGGCTCCGCCACGGCCTCCGGCGACATCGACAACGACGGATACGACGACCTGGTCTACGGCAAACCCGACAAGCCCGAGGACGAGAACGAACCCCTCACGGGCGGAGTCGTCGGCGTGTACCTGGGCTCCGAGAACGGCATGGACGACGTGAACGAACTCGGCACACCCGACCAGGTGTGGACCCAGAACACCGCCGGCGTGCCCGGTACCGCCGAGCTCGGCGACGCCTTCGGCGCCGATGTCTCCCTCGCCGACATCGACGGTGACGGCTACGCCGATCTGGCCGTGGGCGTGCCCGGCGAGGACATCGGTGCCGTGGCGGACGCGGGCGGGGTGCGGATCCTGCGCGGCTCGGCCGCCGGGCTGACCGCGGTGGGCGCGAAGTCCTTCGACCAGAGCTTGGCGGGCGTGCCCGGCACGGCGGAGAAGGGGGACCGCTGGGGCGGGCAGGTCCGGCTCGCCGACACGGACGCCGACGGCCGCTCCGAACTGCTGACCGCGGCGCCCGGCGAGAACACCGACGACGGGGTGGTCTGGTGGCTTGCCGCCTCCACGACCGGGACGGTGAGCACCGGATCGTGGTCGTACGGCGGAGGCTCGCTCGGCGCTTCCGGAACCGACGCGCGCTTCGGTACGTCGATCGACGAGTGAGTCGGGGCCCCCGACGCTCCGCTGATCATGTGGCGGACAGGTCCGTCACAGGGTTCGTCGGGGGCGCAGGTCTGTCACGGGGCGATGCCGACGGTGTTCGGTGGATTCGCGCCCCGTCCACGCTGGGCACGTTCCCGCGTGCGTCCACCCACGAACATGATCTTCAACTCCACACTGTCCATCGCCGGTTCCTCGCAACCGGCCACGCACACCCCACTGCTGCCCGGCGCGGACGCGATGGCGTTCATCAATGTCGACTCCACCCACAAGCGGGTCTGCGGCCGGGCCGAACAGGGCGCCGCCCATCCGCTTTCACGTGCTGCCCGCGCAGACCAACACTCTCGGTTCCGCCCCACGCCCTCCCCTCGCAGACAAGTGGTCGGCCCCTCGAACACCCCACACTGGAGAGCCGACCACCGCTTCGCCTTCACAGCGAAGTCAGCTCCTGACGCAGACCCAGGTAGCAGCGCAGCCGCACCCCGGGCTGGCCTGCATCCCGGCTCGTGTGCCGGGCGGTGGCCGTCGCCCACCGCCCGACGAGCAGTTGCTGGAAGGCGAGCGCGGTCGCCTCGTCGACGGAGGCGATATCGACGACGACCAGGCCAGCCTCTGCTACGTGCACTTCGTTGATCGGATCCGTGCCCTGCACCACGGCCAGGCTCCGGGGAGGGTTCCGGCACTGCAGCGTCTTCACCCGACCGGGTACCGGAAGCCCGGCAGTGGGGCACGCTGTGACCCAGCCTGGCGGCCGGGCGGGTGATCAGCGGCTGCCAGCCGTTACCCGCGCCCCAGGGACTCGAGTTGACCGGTCATGAGCCGACAGTGGATGAGCTCAGCCGCAGTGTTGACGGTCCTGCTCCTCGCCATTCCCGCACCGGCCGCCGAAGCGTCGCCTCCAGCGAGCACCGCCGCCGTGGGCACTGTCACGTTGACTGACCGGGTGGCATGACCAACCAGAAGATCATCCCACCCGGTCAGTACCCACATGTTCCCCCTGCATGGTGCGGGCACAGCCCGGAGACGACGACATGAGGAACGTAGATCCGGGATGTGCGTGGTGCGGATGGCGGCCGGTCGGCCGCACACGCACACCCTGCCCACCTCGCGGCCGACACGAGGACCGCGAACCGGATCGAGGCCGCCGGCCGTCGTGGCCGACAGTGCCCGGAGCCCGCCGGATCACGTCCCCGGCGGACGCGCCAGCGCGTCGACGGTCGCGGAGAACAACCACGGCAGCCGCTGCGCCGCGGGCACCAGCGCCGTGCGGAGCGGGGGCACCCTCGTCGCGCCGAGCAGCGCGTGGGTCAGCCATCGGTAGCGCCGGGTGAGTCTCCGCCACTCCCGTTCGTAGGCCGCCAGGTCGCCGTTGATGACTGCCCGCACCGCCGCCGACGCCTGCGCGAGCGCCAGCGCGATGCCCTCGCCGGTCAGCGCGTCGACGTAGCCGGCCGCATCACCGACGAGCAGCACCCGGCCGGCGGTGCGCGCGCTCGCGTCCTGGCGGAGCGGGCCCGCCCCGCGCGCCGGTGTGGCGGTCCCGGCTCCGGCCAGCCGCTCCTGCAACTCGGGGAAGGCGGCGAGGTGGTCGTCGTACGGTCCCCGGTCGGCGGTGAGCACCGCGACGCCCACGAGGTCGTCGGACACCGGGGTCACGTAGGCCTCCGCGTCACGGGCCCAGTGCACCTCGACGTGGTCGCTCCAGGGGGTGAGCGCGTAGTGGCGCCGCAGCCCGTGCCGCCGGTGGGCCCGACACGGGCGGTGCAGCCCCAGGGCCCGGCGGATCGGTGAGTGCAGGCCGTCGGCCGCGACGAGGTGGCGGGCACGGGTGCCGTCGACCACCACACCGTCCTCGTCCTGCTCGACACGGCGCACGGCGCGCTGCTCGACCCGCACGCCCGCGGCCAGCACCACCTCGCGTAGCGCCGCGTGCAGCACAGTGCGGCGCACTCCGCGGCCCGGGCCCGCTCGGAAGTCGGCGTCGGCCCGGTGTGCCCCGGCTACGTACCGGATGCCCCGCAGGTCGTAGCCCGGCGGGTGGACGCCGAGTGCTGCCAGACCGGCGACGGCACCCGGCATCAGCCCCTCGCCGCACGCCTTGTCGATGGTGCCGGCGCGCTGTTCCCAGACGGTCGCTTCGAGCCCCGCCCGGGCCGCGTGCAGGGCCGTGGCGAGACCTGCGGGTCCCCCGCCCACGACGAGCAGGTCCATGCGCGTCCCCTCAGGCCAGCCGCGCCAGGGCGGCGTCCTCGGTGCGGATGCGGGTGGCGAGCAGGAACCCGTTCAGCACGGTGAAGACGGCCGCCGTGACCCAGGCCGAGTGCACCAGCGGGAGCGCGAGCCCTTCGACGACGACGGCGATGTAGTTCGGGTGCGGGAGCCGGCGGTAGGGGCCGCCGGTCACGCGCGGAGCACCGGGCACGACGATCACCCGGGTGTTCCACTGTCGGCCCAGGGTGGCGATGCACCACCAGCGCAGCGCCTGCGAGGCCGCGACGAGGGTGAGCATGGTCCAGGCGAGGACCGGTACGGCGTCCGGTCGGCGCACCCACACCTCCACGAGCGCGCCGACGAGCAGGCCCGTGTGCAGCACCACCATGAACGGGTAGTGGTCCCGCCCGGACTCCACGCCGCCCCGTGCAAGGCTCCAGCCGGCGTTGCGGTGGGACACGGCCAACTCGGCGATCCTCTCCAGACCGACGGCCAGGACCAGGACGGTGAACAGGACCTGACCGTTCATCCCTCCTCCCCCGGGGCGCGCAGGAGGACGAGTTCGGAGCAGAAGCCCGGGCCCATGGCGAGCATGAGCCCGTGGGAGCCGGGCCGAGGTGGGCGGTCGGCGAGCGTGTCCGCCAGGACGTGCAGTACCGAGGAGGAGGACAGATTGCCGATCCGGCGCAGCGAGTCCCAGGTCACGGCCAGGGCGTCCCGCTCGACCCCGAGTGCTTCCTGCAAGGCCTCGATGACCTTGGGACCGCCGGGGTGCGCGACGTACCAGCCGAGGTCGCCGTCGGTCAGCTTGTGGTCGGCGAGAAAGCCGCGAACGTCGTCGCCGACGTATCGGCGCACCAGGTCGGGAATCGAGGAGTCGAGCACGATCCTGAACCCACCGGGCCCGACGTCCCAGCCCATCGTGCGCTCCGAGTCGGGGTAGAGGCGGCTGCGCGAGGCGAGCACCTCGGGGCGGGCGGGGTGGTCGGACCGCGCGAGTGGATGTTCGGGACCGACGGCGACCACCGCCGCGGCACCGTCCCCGAACAGGCCGCTCGCCACGAGGTTGGCGACCGAGGTGTCCTCGCGCTGGAGCGTGAGCGAGCACAGCTCGACCGACATCAGCACCGCGACTCCGTCCGGGCGACCGCGCAGCAGGTCGTGCAGGCGTGCGATGCCGGCCGCGCCGGCGACGCAGCCGAGGCCGACGAGGGGCAGGCGCACCACGTCGGGGCGGAGCCCGATCTGCGCCGCGACGCGGGCCTCGAGCGTGGGGACGGCCAGACCGGTCACCGTGCACGACACGATGTAGTCGACGTCGGCCGGGGTGAGGCCGGCGTCCTTGAGCGCATCGACGACCGCGCGCCCGCCGAGCTCGACGCCGGCCCGGATGAAGACGTCGTTCGACCGGCCGAAGTCCCCGAGCCTGGCGTACTCCTCCAGCGGGAGCACGATGTGCCGGGTCTCGACGCACGCGTTGCGGTGGAACCGCTCGACGACGCCGCGGTCGAGCGCGCCCTCGACCAGCGTGGTGGTGAAGGACTCGGTGATCTCCTCCTGCCGGTGGCAGTGCTCGGGCAGAACGCCGCGGACGCTGAGGACGCGCATGCTCATGCTGGCTCCTGAGGTCGGCCGGACGGACGGACGGGTGTGAGGAACGCCCGGCCGAGGCCGAGCGCGACGGTGGGGGTGAGCCGGCCCCGGGCGAGACCGAGTTCGACGAAGTCGTCGAAGACGCGCTGGTCGGCGGCCGAGGCCCGCAGTCCGGCCTCGATGACGTGCGTGCTGCGGGCGAGCCGGGCGGCCAGGGCGGTGTGACGCAGGTGGGGCAGCAGGATCCGGCGGGTGGCGCGGGCGTACCGCTCCCCCGCCCCCTCGGGCCGTCTGTCACGCAGGGCCGCGGCGGCGGCGCGACCGGCCGTGATGCCGGTGGCCACGGCGTAGTGGATGCCCTCCCCGGTCAGCGGGTTCACCAGGCAGGCGGCGTCGCCCACGAGCAGTACGCGGCCGGTCGGGAGGCGCCAGCGCGCCGTCGAGAGCGGCAGGTGGTGCCCGACCCAGTGCCGCCCGCTCTCGGAGGCGCCGGGCAGGAGCGCCTCGAGACGCTCGAGCAGTTGGGCACGGTTCGGCGCCGGACGGTCCTCGTGGAGGAACTCGCCGTACCCGACGTTCGCGAGGCCGTCACCGCGGTCGAAGGACCAGGCGTACGACGGCTGGTGCCGGGTGCCGAACTCGATGACCTGCGCGCCGCGCCGCCCGGGTCCGACCGGGGCGTAACCGCGCAGCGCCAGGGCCACCGGACCGCTGGGCCGGCCGAGCGCGCGTCGGACGACCGAGTGGGCGCCGTCGGCACCGACCACGACCTCGGCGGAGACCTCCCCGTCCAGGACCACCGCGTCGGTGTGCTGCCGCAGATCGCGGACGCGGTGCCGGAGGAGTCGGGCGCCGGCGGCGACGGCCGCGTCGACCAGTCGGGCATCGAGGATCCGGCGCGGTACCACCCACACCGGGCGGGCCATCCGCCGCTCGGCGACCAGGCCGCCACGGCCGAGGCGGAGGCGGTCGACCGGGACCCGGTCGTCGACGAGACCGGTGACGCCGACCTTGGCGAGGAGGTCGAGGACGTGCGGGGCCACCCCGTCGCCGCAGGCCTTGTCCCGCGGGAAGTCCGCCCGGTCCAGGAGGGCGACGCGCAGATCCGGGTCGGCGCGCAACGCGCCCAGGGCGGTGGCGGCACCGGCCGGCCCGGCGCCGACCACCGCAAGGTCCCAGTGGGTGGGTGCCGGCGCCATCAACCGGCCGCCACGAGCAACACGACGTCGAGCAGGGCGATGGCCAGCGCGGCCCGGAAGGGGATGCGTCCCCGGGCGACCAGCGTGAGCACCGCGAGGGCCATCACCAGCACGAGGGCCGCCCACTCCCATGCCGGAGGAGACCCGGCGGGACCGAGAACGGCCAGCAGTGAGGCGGCGGACAGCAGTACGACGGCCAGGACGCGCGAGGGGCGTTCGCCGATCCGGTGCGGCAGGCCGCGGACGCCGGTGCGTTCGTCGTCGGCGAGGTCGGGCAGCGTGTTGAGCAGGTGCGCCCCGACACCGAGCGCGGCCCCGGCGCCGGTCATCCACAGCGGCGCCCAGGCCGGGGCGGGGCCGGCGAGGGTGACGACCGAGGGCAGCGTCCCGAAGGCGCTGGCGTACGGCACCCAGGACCACTGGGTCGCCTTGAGCCCGAGATTGTAGACGTGGCCCGCGCCGGCACCGAGGATGACGTTGACCAGCGCGCTGCGCCAGCCGACGAGCGCGGAAAGCACAAGGCAGGCGAATCCGGCCGCCACCAGGGCGCGCACCGCCCAGGCGACCGGGAGGGCTCCGGTGACCAACGGCTTGTCGGCGCGGCCGACGGCGCGGTCGCGAGAAAGGTCGCACAGGTCGTTGCCCCAACCGATCGTGAGCTGGCCGGTGAGTACCGCCCCCGTGAGGATGGCGGCGTCGAGCGGGCGCAGGTCACTGCGGAACGCGAGCAGGCCCGCGATGACGCCGACCGCCAGAGCAGGCCCGCCGTGGGCGGCAGCGAGCAGCGCGAGCACGGGCTGCGGCCCGGAGCGCGTCGGGGCCGCGCCGGCGGTCACGGGCGCCGCCGCACAGCGACCGGCCCGTGACGGATCGCGTCGCCGAGCGCGCCGAGGACGGTGCGTGGGCGCAGCACGGGTGTCCGGCCGGACGCGGCCTCCCTCATGCCCTCGATCACCTCGGCGAGCACCTGCGGGCCGTCCTTGGTCGGGGCCCAGTCGAGTTCCGTGCGCGCCCGGGTCGTGTCCAGCGTCGGGAGCGCGAAGCCCATGTCGAGCCACCCGGTGTCGACCTGTTGCAGGTGCGTGTGCCAGGCGGCCGACATGGCGGCGCGGATCACTGCGGAGGGCACGTGCACCAGCCTGGCGCCGAGCGCGTCCGCGATGACCGCCGCGGTCACGGGCGTGGCGGCGGCGAGGTTGAACGGACCGCCCGCGCGCCGGTGGAGCACCGCGACGATCGCCTCGGCGACGTCGTCGGTGTGAACCATCGGAATGGTCAGCCTCCGGTCCATCGGCAGGACCGGCAGCAGGTCGAGCACCTTGGGGGGCACGAGGGCGGGCACGCCGTAGCGGAGGAGGGCACTGCCTGCGGCGCGCTGCCCGACGATCCCCGGCCGCAGGCGGGTGACGAGCGTGCCGGCGCCGGAGGCCTCGTGCCCGTCGAGGAGGCGCTCGGCCGCCGACTTGTGGCGGCTGTACCGCGAACTGCGCACGCCCCCGGTGGGCCAGGACTCGTCGACCGGACGGTCGTCCTTCTTCGGTGAGTAGGCGCCGACCGAGGACATGTGGACCAGGTGCGGGACACCGGTCTCGGTGACGGCTCGGAGCACGCGGCGGGTGCCGCCGACGCCGAGCTGGGCGAGGTAGGCAAGAGCGTGGGACGGCTGGAAGCCCCACGCCAGGTGAACGACCGCGTCCGCACCGGTGAACGCCTCTACGAGCGCGTCGTGGCAGGCCTCGGTGCTGAGGTCCACCGAGCGCCAGTCGACACCACGGCTGTCGGGGCCCTCGGGCAGCCGTCGAGCCAGACCTACGAGGTCGTGCGTGCCCTCGGCACGCAGGCGTTGCACGACGACAGAACCGATGTTCCCGGTCACCCCGGTGACCACGATGCGCATGCAGGATGATGCCCCGTCGCTCCCCCGCTCACACGGGGCACTCCGGCATCCGGGGGACACCAGCGTCAGCCGGTCGGTGTACTGCGCGTCGTGTGCGTGGCTTCGTTCAGCTTCAGCAGCAGCGTTGTTGACGAGTTTCAGCAGCGTTCAGTGATCAACCCGTTCGTGGATGTTCACGAGAAACGGCTCTGGCTCAACTTCCGTGCTGCGGCCACTGTGAGTGACGGCTGAGCGCCTCCGGGCACCTGCGAGGCCGCCCGAAAATGAACTGCGGTCAAGGTGGTCGGGCTGGGAGTCCCGGCCGTGGAAGAGGTTGTGCTCCGGCTGGAGGAGCTGTTGTTTCCGTCGATCGCGGACGTCGCGGTGCTGTCGGTGGACATGGATATGGAGATAGCGCGCGTCGAGGCGCAATGCGCTGCTGCTGGCGCCGCCTGTCCGGGATGCGGAGCCTGGTCGACTCGGTTCACAGCTCCTACTTGCGGTGTCCCGCCGACGTACCGAGCGCCGGACGAAGCGTCGTACTCCAGCTCCTCTTTCGGCGGTTCCGGTGCGGGAGCACCATGTGTCCGCGCCGGACCTTCGTGGAGCAGATACCTGGTCTGACCCGCAGGCACGGTCAGCGGACCGAGCGGCTGCGTTCGGCCCTGGCCGCAGTCCGTCTTGCGTCTGCTCGACTCGCTGCCAGAGCCGCGGGTGCCGGCGCCGCGGGTGGTCGGCGCCGACGAGTACGCCACCCGCAAGGGCCGCCACTACGGCGCTGTCCTGGACAGCGCCCAGGCCTCCGAGGCCGCGCACTCCTCGGCGCCCGCCGTGTCGTTCCCGTGCACTACGACAGCCGGGTCCACTTCACGGAGGGCCGCGACGAGCTGGAGGCCGCCTTCACCCTCTCCCACCGGCAGGTGCTCACCCTGCGCGCCTACGGACTCACCGAGGAGGAGATGGCGCAGACCCTCTCCTTGCCGGTGGGAACGGTCCGCTCCCGTCTGCACCGGACCCGCCGCCGGTTCCGGAGGCGTGGCTGCCTTCGGCGGCGTAGGCGACCGACCCCGCCGGCAGGTCCTGTGGCAGCTCGGCCACATCGCGACGTCGATCGCGGTGCTCAGGTGCGCGGGCCATTGGGCATCATCAAGGACGCCGCATACGCGTGGCGCCAGATGGTCTTCCACCTGTCCCGGGCCTTGTCCAGGTGCCACTTGTCCCCCGGCCGGGGACGGCGGCGGCGCAGTCCGTCGGCACAGGCCTGTCCGAACTTCAGGCACCACCGCCGCACCGTCTCGTGGGAGACGGTCACGCCGCGCCGGAGCATCAGCTCCTCCACCTCGCGGAAGCTGAGCGGGAAGCGGAAGTACAGCCCCACGCAGTGCGGGACCACCTCGACCTGGCACCGGTGCCCCCTGTACGACGGCGACGTACCCACCACAGACGATCCCCCTCCAGCATGATCAACCCGAAGATCGTCCCACCCGCTCAGCCGACGTGAGAACACCAGGCCGTGAGCTCGTGGCAACCGCCGACGTCGATACCCACGAGCTGCTGATGTCCACGATCCGCGGTTGACCGATTTCCTCGGAAGCTGAACACCGGCGTGCTCCCCGCCGTGCGCTCGGGTCGAGGCCGTGTGCTCGAAAGGAACACGCGTCGATGACTACGGGTGAGGGCCGGCATGCACGCCGACCCTCACCAGCATGTGCAGTGCCGCAATGGTCTATGGGTCGCTCAGGTCGTCATGGCAGGGTCCATTTCTGGTTGGGTCCGGTGTGGCAGGTCCACAGGTGGACGGGGGTTCCGTCGTTCCAGGTGCCGCCGGATGCGTCGAGGCATTTGGCGGACTGGGGGTTGCGGACAGTGCCGTCGGGCTGGGGTGCCCATTTCTGCGCGCCGGTGCCGTTGCAGGTCCACAGCTGGACCTTGGTGCCATCGGCGCTCGCGCCGCCGGAGACGTCCAGGCATTTACCCAGGGCCCGGAAGGTGCCGTCGCCGGCCAGGGTCCATGTCTGGGCGGCGGTGCCGTTGCAGGTCCACAGCTGGACCTTGGTACCGTCCGCGCTGCCGCCACCCTCCACGTCCAGGCACTTGCCGTTGACTCCCCCGACCGAGCCCGACCAGGGGCCCGGCTGCGTGTCGCCCGACGCCTTGATACGGATGTCGCGGAACGCGACGTCGTCGCCGTCCCCGTGGTTCTGGATGCCGATGTGGCCCTGTTGAAGGCTGCGCACGGGGTCGGTATTGGTGAAGTCGTTGATCTTGCGTCCGTTGAGGAAGATCTCCAGTCGCTCACCGGTGACGCGGAGCTCGTAGGTGTTCCACTCGCCGGGCGGGTTCAGTGCGGCGTCACGTGCGACGATGTCGGCGGACTTGAACCCGTACACGGCACCCGTGGTGCGGTCGGCCGCATCTGTCGCGTCGATCTGAATTTCGTAGCCGTTGTTCACCGCAGACCAGGGGTCGTCGGAGGCGGGAAAGCCGATGAAGACGCCCGAGTTGTCATCGCCGGCGGCTTTCCAGTCGAGCTTGAGGGAGTAGTCGCCGGTGAACTCCTTGGCGGAGTACCAGAGCATCCCGAGCCCGCCGTACGAGGTGAGGGTGCTGTCGGCGAGGGTGAACCCGCCGGGACCGGCCTGTTTCCAGCCGGTCGTGGCGGAGCCGTCGAACAGGGGCGTGAAGCCGGTCTCGGGACGGCAGTCCGCCTCGGCCATGCCGGCCGCCCAGCGGATGCCGCCGAGGAGATGCCGGCGGAACGCGGGGTCGGCGTAGGACTCGTCGGTGTGGCCGCCGCCGGTGTAGAAGGCCCGGCCGCCCTGGTAGTCCTTGCACCAGGCGATCGGGTGGTCGCCGGACATGTTCCCGCCCGAGTAGCTGGACTCGTCAAGGGAGGCCAGCACGTGGGCGGTGGTGCGGGGGTTGGTGCGGTAGTTGTACCACTCGTCGGTACGCTGCCAGGTCGTGCCGAGATGGGCGGTGGCGTCGTGGGCGCGGTCCTCGACCTCGACGGTGGCGGACTGGATGGCCGGGTGGGAGTGGAAGAGGGCACCGGCCAGTCCCTCGTAGAAGGGCCAGTTGTACTCGGTGTCGGCTGCCGCGTGGATGCCGACGTACCCGCCACCCTCGTTGATGTACTGCTCGAAGGTGGTCTGTTGTGCGTCGTTGAGCACGTCACCGGTCGTGGAGAGGAAGACGACCGCCTCGTACTGGGCGAGATTTCCGGTGGTGAAGACCTGGGGGTCTTCGGACGCGTCCACGGTGAAGTTGTTGGCCGTACCAAGAGCCCGCAGTGCCGCGATGCCGTCGTCGATGGAGGAGTGCCGGAAGCCGGCGGTCCTGGAGAAGACCAGGATCTCGTAGGCTGGATCGGCAGCCTGAGCGGGCGCGGGGCGTGGGGCCGCCTCCGCCCGTGGGGACACTCTGGTCGGCTGGTCACCGACACCAGGCACGGCCATGGCCTGTGGTGTCATACAGAGCGCGATGCCGGCGAACAGACCGAGAGCCGCCTTGAGTCGAGTGTGCATGTACGGTCGCCTCCTTCCTACGGAAGAGTCCATTTCTGGTTGGGTCCGGTGTGGCAGGTCCACAGGTGGACGGGGGTTCCGTCGTTCCAGGTGCCGCCGGATGCGTCGAGGCATTTGGCGGACTGGGGGTTGCGGACAGTGCCGTCGGGCTGGGGTGCCCATTTCTGCGCGCCGGTGCCGTTGCAGGTCCACAGCTGGACCTTGGTGCCATCGGCGCTCGCGCCGCCGGAGACGTCCAGGCATTTACCCAGGGCCCGGAAGGTGCCGTCGCCGGCCAGGGTCCATGTCTGGGCGGCGGTGCCGTTGCAGGTCCACAGCTGGACCTTGGTACCGTCCGCGCTGCCGCCACCCTCCACGTCCAGGCACTTGCCGTTGACTCCCCCGACCGAGCCCGACCAGGTTCCGCTGCCGGAGGTGGTGAAGGAGTACTCGTCGACATCGAACAGCGAGCCGGTGCCGCCCTTGAAGACCAGGAACAGCGTCGTGGAACCGCTGGGCTGACTGGACAGGTCAGTGGTCACGTCCTGGAAGACCTCCCAGCCACCGGTCACCGGCACGGTCGCCGTGCCGAGCACGGTGCCGGTCGGGGACCCGGCGCGTACCTCGATGGTGCCGCCCGCACCTGCGGAGGAGACCCGGGCGGTGAACTTGGTGGCGTTGTCAAGGGCGTACGGAGTGAAGGAGATCCAGTCGCCGTTGTCGATGTGGCCGACGGTCTTGCCGCCATGGGCAGGGCCGTGGTTGACGACCTGGACACCGGCGGAGTCACCGTAGTGCTCGGCCTGCCGGTGGGTGGGCTGGGTGATGTGCTGGTCGTGTGTGGTCAGCGCGGGCTGGCCGTTCGCGCCCTTGTCGGTGTACTCGGCGTCGATGACGCCGAAGATGTTGGCGTTGGGGTCGTGTTCGCCGTCGGCCAGGGTCTGCAGCGTGCCGGTGCAGCCGGTGGCCGAAGTCTGCGGGTGGCCGTGGCTGTCGTGCCCGACGATGAACGAGACCTTCACCTTGGAGCAGTCGACGGTGCCGTCCTCAGGGTCGGCCACCGTCACTGCGAACGGGATCGCGGCGCCGAAGTCGTAGATGCGTCCGTCCGCAGGTAGGTCGATCCTCACTGCGGGGGCGGTGTTCCCGACGGTGATCTGCACGGACGCCGTAGCGGTCTTGCCGGTGGTGTCCGTGACCTTCAGTGTGGTCGTGTACTGACCGTTGGCCGAGTAGGTGTGGGAGGGGTTGGCGGCGGTGGAGGTCGCGCCGTCGCCGAAGGCCCAGGAGTAGCCGAGGGCGTCTCCGTCCGGGTCCGAGCTGCCGGCCGAGGAGAAGGAGACGGTCAACGGTGCCTCGCCGGAAGTGACGTTCGCCTTGGCCTGCGCGATCGGGGCGCGGCCGCCGGTGACGTGTTCGATGCGGTACAGGGCGGAGTTTTCGTCGCCGTTGAAGTAGCCGGTGCCGTAGTCGAGGACGTAAAGAGCGCCGTCCGGGCCGAAAGCCATGTCCATCACCTGGGTGCCGCTCCAGGGGAAGGGGTTGACGGACTGCACGGTGCCGTCGCCGGCCGCTTCGATGCGCTTGATCCAGCGGCGGCCGAACTCGCCGGGGAAGAAGTCGCCGTCGAACTCCTGCGGGAACTTGACCTCGGAGGTGGAACTGGCGTCGTAGCGGTAGACGGGGCCGCCCATGGGGGACTCGGAGCCGCCGCCGAACTCCGGTACGGAGGTGCCGTTGTAGGGGATCCAGGCGGGTTGGGCAGGAGGCAGGTCGGTCAGGCCGGTGTTGCGCGGCGAGGTGTTCTCGGGTGCCGAGCAGTCGAAGGTGGTGCCAGGAGTTCCGGTGGCGAAGTTGTAATCGGTGTAGGCGTCGTTCTTGCCGGTACAGTATGGCCAGCCGTAATTGCCCGCCTTGGTGATGCGGTTGAACTCGACCTGGCCTTCGGGCCCTCGATCGGGCTTCGCGGTCCCTGAGTCGGGACCATAGTCGCCGAGGTAGACAGTGCCGGTGGCCTTGTCGACGCTCATCCGGAACGGATTGCGAAAGCCCATCGCGTAGATCTCGGGCCGGGTCTTGGCGGTACCGGGCGGGAAGAGATTGCCACTGGGTATCGAGTACGTTCCGTCGGCGTTGACCTTGATGCGCAGGACCTTTCCGCGCAGGTCATTGGTGTTGCCTGAGGAACGCTGGGCGTCGTAGGCGGGGTTGCGGGTCGCACGCTCGTCGATCGGGGTGTAGCCGTCGGAGGCGAACGGGTTGGTGTCGTCGCCGGTCGACAGGTAGAGATTGCCCGCCGCGTCGAAGTCGATGTCGCCGCCGACGTGACAGCAGATGCCGCGCGACGCCGGGACGTCGAGGATCTTCTTCTCGCTGGTTGGATCCAGGGTGCCATCGGTCTTCAGGATGAACCGGGAGAGCCGGTTGACGCCGTCGAACGGCGTGAAGTCGGAGGCCGATCCGTCGGCGGGGGCGTCACCGCTCGGAGTACTCAGCCTGGGGGCGTAGTACAGGTAGACGAAGCGGTTGGAGGCGAAGGCCGGGTCCGCCACGACGCCTTGCAGGCCTTCCTCGTCATGGCTGTAGACGTCGAGTTTGCCCGCCACCTTCGTGTTTCCGGCTCCGTCCGTGAGCCGGACGGTGCCGTCGCGCGAGGTGTGCAGCACCGAACGGTCCGGCAGCACGGTCAGGGTCATGGGCTCGCCCGTTTCGGTCACCCCCTTGGCGAGCGTGACCTGCTGGAACTCCGCGACCGCTGGCCTGGGGCCGTCGGCTGGGTCCGGCGATGCGGCAGCCGCTGTTCCCGGTGCCAGGCAGCCGGCGGCACACACCACCGCCAGCGCTAACGAGCGGACGAGTCTGGGTCTGAGCAGTTTTGTGCGCACAGACGTCTCCCGAGGTGTGGGTAGACAACAGGACATGATCAGTCCTGTCGAAGGGAGCACCGGCGCGCGCCGTCGCGCCGTCGAGCCGGGCTTCAGATACATGACCGGCTCGATTCAAGGAAGTTAGCGGCCTTGGTTCCGGCGCGTAACCCCTTTCGAGAGAGATATCTCGACTTTCTCCTTGATCGGGACAAAGCTCGCGGAGTGTCGGATGTGGGATCTTGCTCATCGCCGCCCGTTGCCGCCCGGGCAAAGTCGCTGGACTGCTCGGACTGGCCGGTGGCCTCGTTTGGGAGAAGTCCACTTGAGGCTCGACCTCGGGAGTGGACACCGGGTTTCATGCGACGAGCGACAGCGTAGGTGATGGGATCAGCTGTTGCTCGAACTCGACTGGAGTGAGGTGACCGAGGGCGGAATGGCGGCGACGCTGGTCGTAGCAGGCCGGCCGGTGGAACAGCTCCAGCCGTGTCCGTGCCTTCGAGGTGAGGCGTCGCTCGTGGAGCAGTTCCCGTTTCAGTCCCGGGAAGAACGACTCGGCCAGGGCATTGTCGTGACTCGAGCCGACGCGGCCCGTGCGGCGGCGGATGCCGTGCCGGCGGCAGACCTCGGCGAAGGCCGCTGCCGTACATTGCGCGCCCCTGTCCGTGTGAAACACAACGCCGTCGCCCCGGCCGCCGTGGACGCGGACCGCCGTTTCGATCGCGTCGGTGACGAGCCGGGTGCGCACGTGGTCGGCGATGGACCAGCCTCACGTTCTTCCCGAACCTGCGGTGCGGTGGTGTGATGACGCGCCCGCCGGTCCGCCGCTTCGGGCGTGCGTGCACGGCGGCGTACGAGGCCGGGCCCATCCCCCCGAGGCGGTCGGAAGGGGTGAGGAAAGCGGGGGAACCCCGGAGGACGGGAACCCTGTGCGGGTCCCGTCCTCCGGGGTTCGGTCCGGCCGGTGCGCGGGTCAGACCGAGACGGGGGTCTCGTCGCGCGTCTCCGCGGCCAGCTGCCGGTTCAGCTTCTCGCCCTCGATGTCGAGGTCGGGCAGGGCCTTGTCGACGGGCTTGGGCAGCCACCAGGCGGCACGGCCGAGCAGCGACATCACCGCCGGGACCAGCGCCATGCGGACGACGAAAGCGTCGATGACCACGCCGACGGCGAGGGCGAACCCGATGGATTTGATGATCGGGTCGTCCATCAGGACGAAGCCTCCGAACACGGACGTCATGATGAGTGCGGCGGCCGTGACGACGCGAGCGTTGTGGCCCATGCCGCTGACCATGGCTGCCTGCGGGTCGGCGCCGTGGACGAAGTCCTCGCGCATGCGGGAGACGAGGAAGACCTCGTAGTCCATGGCGAGGCCGAACAGGATGCCGATGAGCAGGATCGGCAGGAAGCTCACCAGCGGGCCGGGGGTGTCCACGCCCACCAGTCCGGCGAGGTGGCCCTCCTGGAAGATGGCGACGGTGATGCCGAAGGTCGCGCCCACGGTGAGCAGGAAGCCCAGGGCTGCCTTCAGCGGTACCAGGACCGACCGGAAGACCAGCATGAGCAGCAGGACGGACAGGCCCACCACCAGGAGCAGATACACCGGCAGGGCGTCGGCGAGCTTCTCCGAGACGTCGATGCCCAGGGCGGTCGCGCCGGTGAGGGCGATGTCGGCGCCCTCGATGTCCGCGACCCGGTCGCGGATGTCGTGGACGGCGGCCTCGGTGGCGGCGGCGGTCGGGCCGGTCTCGGGAATGATGGTCAGCAGGGCGGTGGTGCCCTGCTCGTTCAGCTGCGGCGGGGCCACGGTCAGGATGCCGTCGGTGTCCTTGATGAGGGCGGTGGCCTTCTCGGCGGCCGCCCCAGTGGACTGCGCGTCCTCACCGTTGACGACGGCGATGAGACGGCCGTTGAAGCCCTCACCGAAGCCCTCGGACGTCAGGTCGTACGCCTCGCGTGCGGGGGAGCCCTCGGCGGCGGTGCCCGCGTCCGGCAGGGCTATGCGCATGTCCTGGGCCGGGAGGGTGAGCGCGCCCAGCCCGAGGATGCCGACGACCAGGAGCGGGACGCGCAGTTTGGTGACGAGCCGGCCCCAGGTGAAGCCGAAGCCCTCGGTGACGGTGCCGTCCTCGGCGGTGTACCCGCCCGCGTGGCGCTGCTTGCGCGGCAGGATCTTCTTGCCGGCGAAGGAGAGGAAGGCCGGCAGCAGGGTGAGGGCGACCAGCACGGCGACGGCGACGGTGCCCGCCGCGGCCAGGCCCATCACGCTCAGGAAGGGGATGCCGACGACGGAGAGACCGGCCAGGGCAATGACGACGGTGGCACCGGCAAAGACGACGGCGGAGCCGGCGGTGCCGGTCGCACGGCCGGCGGCTTCCTCGGGCTGGAGGCCCTCGGCGAGGTACTGGCGGTAGCGGGAGGTGATGAAGAGCGAGTAGTCGATGCCGACGGCCAGGCCCAGCATCAGCGCCAGGACGGGGGCGGTGGAGGTCAGTTCGATGACACCGGTCAGGGAGAAGAGACCGGCCATGCCGACCGCGACGCCGATCAGCGCGTTCAGCAGGGTCATGCCGGCGGCGACCAGCGAGCCGAAGGTGACGACCAGGACCACCGCGGCGACCAGGACGCCGAGCGCCTCGGTGGAGCCGATCTCCACCTCACCGCCCATGACCTCGCCGCCGTGCTCGACCCGCAGGCCCTCGACGTCGGCGCCGACGGCCTCGTAGGCCGACTTCTGCTCGTCGGTGACCTCGTCGGCAGCCTGGTCGAACTGCACCTGGATCAGGGCGTAGCGGCCGTCCTGGGAGACGGAGCCGGTCTGGAACGGGTCCATGGCGGCGGTGACGCCGTCGGTCTCGGAGGCTTCCTTCACCACGGGTGCCACCGCGGCGGGGTCCAGCTCCTCGCCCTCGGGCGCGGCGACGACGATGGTGCCGGTGGCTCCGCCGGCCTGCGGGAACTGCCGGTCGAGGTCGTCCAGCGCCCGCTGGGACTCGGTGCCCGGCATGGAGAACTTGTCGCTGGTCGGGCCCATCAGGGTGGCGGCTCCGACACCCAGCAGGGTCAGCAGGAGCAGCCAGACCGCGGCTATTCGGCCTCTTCTGCGGAAGGAGAACCGCCCGAGCCGGTACAGCAAGGTCGCCATGGGGGAAGGGTCTTTCCGTTAGGGGTCAACTGGGAGTGTGGTCAAGCGTCCGCAGCGCACTGCGGATCATTTCGGCGCGCAGCACCTCGTCAGGCGCCACCTCGTCATCGGCGGCACTGGTGATGAAGACGGCGCCCAGCACCATCCACGCCGCCACCCGGGCCGGTGCCTGCTGCGAGCGGCCGGCCAGTGCGTCCAGCAGGCCGTCCGCCAGCTCCATGACGTTGAGGTCCTGGTGGCAGGACATCTCGGCGATGTCCTCGAAGAGAAGCCGGATCTCGCGGCGGAACCGCAGCGTCAGGTCGACGTATCCGACGACGGTCTCCTCCACCAGCCGGCCGCCCTCCAGCCCGGCCACGCGGTCGAGCAGCGTGGCGAGGGCGTCCTGGGCCGGGGTCAGCAGCTCGGTGAGGATCTTTTCCTTGCCGGCGAAGTGGTAGAGGAGTGACGCCTTCGAGCAGCCCGCGTCGGAGGCGATGTCCTGCAACGAGGTACCGCGGAAGCCGTGCACGGCGAACAGTCGCAGTGCCGACTCCAGGATCTGACCGCGCATGGCGGAAGCGGAGCGTGCCATGCGCCAACCATAACTGTCCGATCGGTCAGAACTGACCGATCGGACAGCGTGTCGCCGTGGCTTGCATCACTCTTCCTGCCCGGGGCTTGCACGGGGCGCACGCGGCCGACTTCGTCGGCTCGCACACGGAAGCGCCGGCCCTCGGAGAGTGCGGCGCTGCGGGGCATCTCACCGCGTCAGCACCCGCAGGCCGGCGCCGCCTTCGGCAACGCCTGCCGTTTTCCGGCCTCTGAAACTCATGAGGTCCCCGAAAATCGCGACTCCACGATCTTCCCCCTAAACGGAACGTGCTCACGATGCCGACTCGCGCGTTCGATGAGAGGGCTGTCGGCTGCGGCGATGCCGGCGGGCTGAACATTCTCGTCCGGAGGGACACCAGGCTTACGGCGTAGCCCACACCAGGCTCGGCACCGTGTGGACATCCCGTGCAGCGCAAGCCGTCACAGACAGCCACATCCGCGCAGAACCGGTCCGCCGTCACCCGATCGGGGAGAGAGCATTGCGGCCGTACGCGGGGACGGTCACCGAGGAGTACCGGCTGAGGTCGGCCGGATACGCACTCCACCGCTTCGGCAGTCCCGAGCCCGCCGCGCGGGCAGGAAGCAACTCCTGGAGGACTTCCCGACCGGCCCGCTCGCACGGCCCCGGCAACCGGTGCCGTGCACCGGCACCCCTTGCACCGAAGTGCCCAGAACGCAGCAAGTCCTGCTGCCACGCGATCTGCAACTCGCTGTGCAGCTCCGGATCGGCTCCCTTCGTGATGTGCTCGGGGCTTGCGGCCCGAAGGAAACCCGGTTGCAGGGTGATCATCCCGACGTCTAACGTCAGCCGTCATCGGCGTGTAGCTCAGCAGCAGAGCACCGGGCTCGGGACCCGGAGGGCGCAGGGGCGGAACCTGCCACGTCGGCTCATGAACGACAACGCTGAGCAACAGCCTCCCACCGCGGCCCCGTGCTATCCGGAGGCCCAGTTGGCCAAGGCCTTCATGACCGCGCTGACCCACGAGGACGCCGGCACCCGGCGCCGCGCCGAGGTGCGCGGGCAGCGCTGGCGTGAGGTCCTGGCGGGAATGACCGCAGGCCGGCTGTCGGTCGGTTCGCGTACGCCCGTGTGCGGGCTTCCGCCCTGGGTGACTCTTGAGGTGGTGCGGGGCGGCTTCGCCACCGGGACCGCGAGCGCGGGTGGCCCGCTCCAGGCGTACGAGACCGAGGCCGCGCGGAGTTTCGGGGTGCCCACTGAGCGGCGCGCGCTCTTCGCCTATTGCCTCACCGAGCCCGGACTCGCCTGGCTGTGGGCTCGGTTGGACAGCGGCCACTACGAGATCGGCGTGCCCGAGGAGGCCGCGCTTCTCACCCTGGCCTGGCTGGTCCGGCACGGGGAGACCGACGCGGCGCTCGGCCTCGTGGCGGAACTGGAGCCGTTCGCCGACCGGCTGCGATTCCTGCCCCGCCCGGCTGACGGGCCCGCGCCGGACGCCACCGCGGCCGTCCACCGGCACACCGTCTCCGAGGCCGTTGACACCCTGATACAGCGGCGCCCCAACGCGGCCGTCGAGACTCAACGCGAGGCGCTCGCCGTATGGCAGCCGTTCGGCGACGAGCTGCTCGTCCACTGGCTGCGGACGGCGCGGGACGGACGGGTCCTCGGACTTGTCCCGGATGCCGGCTGGCTGGCACACGGCCAGGTCCTGCTCGGCCGCTACCGGCTGCTCGCCGCGGAACACACCCGCTGCACCAAGCACCGCAACCCCAAGGAGAACCTGGGCATTCTGCGCGGCGCGCTGGAGGAGATCGTCGCCGGACGGCCGTTGGAGATGCGCCGGCTCGGTCTGCTGCGGCATGCGGTGGATTCCATGGTGCGGCGGCGCGGTCTGCCCGGTTCCGCCGCGCACATGGCCCTGCGCCGCCGCCAGGCCGAGCAGGCGACGCTTCCCTCCCGCCACGTCCTGGCCCAGCTGATGCTGCGTCGGCTCGCCGTACTCCCGCAGGAGGCGGGCATCAGCGACGTCGCCCCGCTCCTGGGCACGGTGACCGAGGAGGAGAGCCGGGAGACCGGCCTGCCCGCCGGAGCAGTCGTACCGGCCACGATCCGCCAGGTGGTCGAGTCCGCGCTGAGCGCACCGCTCGGCACGCTCGTGGAGCGGGGCGTCGTACCGTCCGCTGAGGTCCTGGCCGAGCTGGTGCCGCAATTGGTCGCCGCCACCACCGCACAGTCGTACGGCGACGGGACGCTGCGAGCGCTGACAGCCGCGAACCACCGGGCGTTTGGCAGCCGCCGCTCATTGCTCCTGCTCAACCTGGAACGGCAGGTGCGCATCGAGGAACTTCCCTGGGTACGGGCGGTGTCGGGGCAGCGATCCGCGGTGCCGGGCAAGCCGGACGGCGAAGGCGCGCTCGTCGTGCTGCGGCAGCTGGGCGAGCTGGCCGTGCAGGCCTTCCCGGGCACGATCCTGCCCAACCCGCTGGTCCGCGAGTTCGGCGTTCTTGAACGTCAGTGCGATATGGGAGCCCCGTTCGTGGAGGAGCTGGCCGCCGACATCTTCATGGGCACGTTCAGCCCGAAGTTCCTCACTGCGGCCCGGGTCGCGGGCGAACTGCTCGGCGGCACGCTGTACGAGCGTTACTACGGCATCGACTACGCGGCGATCCGCGACCTGGCGATCGCCGAGACCGGCGCGGCCCTGACCCGTTCCTACGGTGCCCGCACCTCTCCCGGTTTCACGCGGCTGTGCGCCGAGCGGGCCGGGGCGGCGTCGCGGTCCTGGTCGGCCGCGGCGAACGGCACGGTGATCGAGCAGGCGCAGATCCTCACCACGCACAACCTGGCCACGCTGGTCCACCGGGTGGGCATCGCCCCGCGGCCCAGCTGGGCCGACCTGGCGCACCGCTGCTTCGTGACCGTGTGCCGACCGGTCTCCCGTGTGCACCGCAACCCGCGGCCATTGGGCACCATCAAGGACGCCGCGTACGCGTGGCGCCAGATGGTCTTCCACCTGTCCCTGTGCCCGCCGGAGGAGCAGCGGCGGGTCCTGACAGCTCTGGACGAGGAGACGGCCCGCCACCCCGTCCATGTCGCAACCCGGCTGGCCCCCGCCCTGGCGGGCCTGGCCCTGGTCACCGAGGGCGGCGCTTTCGACGGTGACGGCACGGCGGACGGTGGCCGCGCCCGGCGCTTTCTGGGGTGGAGCACCGACGGGCACTGGATGCGGTGAGGACGAGAGCCCGGGCGCGGCGGGTGACGCGGTCACCGGCTTGACGTCCGCAGCAGAGCGGATCGGGCAGCTGTGGACGACCCGCTCCCGCTCCCCAGCAGCATGACGACCTCAGTTCTGCGCATCCGCATCGAGGTACGCGAGCCCTTGTTCCCAACGCCGGCGGCGCTCGCCCTCGGGCTGGTCCCACCACGGGGTACCGCGTTCCCCCAACGCGACCTTTGCCCGGTTCACGCGTGCGCGCGCCGCCCGCTCGGCCTCCGGGTCGCCCGCGGTCGTCGCGGAGCGCACCGCGCGCCGGGCCGACATGAGGTGGCGCCGCAGACGGGCGGCGATCTCCTCGGGAACGGACGGATCGGTCGCCCGCCACTTCCGCCCCTTGATGACGACGAAGTGACCGTCAGGGGTCCTCTCCGGTGGCTGGTGCGCTTCCACACGGACGATTCTGCCCGCTCGGGCCCGCCCCCGCGGCCGACGCGCGGGACCTCACCGGCCGGTCACAACGCCGCCGGCCGCGCCCTGGCCGACCGGCCGGCCCCACCAACGGACGCGCCCCCGTGGACAGGCTGGTCGTTCTCCGCCGGATGGGCAGCCGGGAGATGCTGAACGTCACGCTGATGGAACCCGGGCCGGTGGTGGAAGTCGGCGTCGCCCGCGACGCCTCCAGCCGGTGGCACCACCCCGCACGCCGGCACGCCGGCACCCCGCACGCCCCGGCCTCTCCCCCGCCGACTTTCCCCGCCTCGCTGACGCGGCACAGGCGCGGCGGTCCCGGCCGACGCGCAACTGGCTGAGCTGCGCCCTGATCCCCGGCCGCCGCCCCGTCACTTCCTCTCTCACTCCAGCCAAGACACCTCAGGGTCTAACTCGCCAAGCCGAGTGCACTGCCGGTGTCCCCGACGTCGAACAGCGGTGGGCTTTGTGCTTGCGCACGCGACTTCGGCCGGGGAGAGTGCCCATGATGTGAGGGCTGGTCAGAAAACAGTGCCGTGCAACAGGGGGACCACAAGGAGGTGCGTGTTGGACGCGGCGGCCAAGGAAGCGGAGGTCGCCCGGTTTCTGGGTGAGCACTCACAAGCATCTCAAGCCGACAGCGGACATCCTGCACTTCGCGGCTGCGGCGAGGTCGCCTGGTCCGAAATCCCTGGATGCCCCGCGGCAATACCAGCCGTGCTGTGTGGTCTGCTCAACCCGGTCGCTGCTCCTGAGGCCAAGCGAGTGCTCGCCAATGTCCTGATGGACAACGTCTTCCAGATGAGCGCTGCAATGCCGGCAGCTCTGCCGTTCCTGCTCCGCCTCGTGGCCGAACCGCAGGTTCCCGTCCGGTCCGAGCTGCTCGACATCCTGCTCGTCGCCGCCGAGTTCTCCCGGCCGCCCTGTGCTGCTACAAGCGACTCATCCGCCTCACCACACAGGACACGGTGTCGGGGGGCCCGCACGGCGGAGGGCGAGTCGACCGCACGGCCTGAGCGGGTAACTGGCCATCGGCTGCACTCCACCCCGACCGGCCCTACCGGTTCCGTTCCCCCGAGCCGACTGGGGCGGTTCGCTGCTGCTCAGCCCCGGCGGGCGCCCTGGACCATCCGGCCGACGACGGCCACGGCCTGTTCCGGGTGCTCCTCCAGCCACCTGCCGAGGTGTTCCCGGACGGCCTCAGCGAGGCAGGCGCGCACTGCGGTGTTGCCCAGCCGGCCGCCCATCGTGGTGCCGAGGAACTCGGGATGGTCCAGCTTCACCGACACGGCTGCCGTCAGGCCCTCGCCGGTCCGATCGGCGCCGACATCGGGGTCCGCTGCCGTCAGCAGCTGCTTGCTCTCGGGTGTACGCGTTGGCCGCGGCCTCCACCCCGTCGCGGAAGCCCGTCACGTACGTGCCGCCCTCGGAGGTGGGCCGACCGTTGGCGAAGCTCCGGACCCGCTCCGCGGGGGGGGGAGTCGCACCACCGGAGGGTCACCTCCACCGTCCCCGCCATGTGCGCGTCCTCCTGCTCGAAGCCGATGACATCTGAGGGCGGGGGCCCCGGCCCCGCGCCCGAGGAAGGCGACGAAGTCCCGTGCCCCGCCAGGAGAATGGAACCGTTCCGACCGGGACTCGCCCGGGGAACGCTCGTCGGTCAGCGAGATGTCCAGGCCCCGGTCGAGGAAGGCCAGTCCCCGGAAGCGCTCCGCCGGCACGGCGAACGAGCACTCCACCGTCTCGAAGATGTCGGCGTCGGGCCGGAAGGCGCTGATGGTTCCGCTTCCGGTCGCCGGCCCCGCGGCGGTGGGCGGGGTGTCCGCGACGCCGCACGCGTGCTCCTGGACCCAGCGGACCCCCTCGCGCCGTACCTCAGCCGTCAGGCGACTCGACAGGCGTTGGCGACGCCGACGTGCGACGGAAGGGACGGGGCAAAGCCCAAGCGGCGTTTCAACGCGTACTTGCGGCCCTCACACAATGGTGTGGGGCGAAACGGCGCGGACCGGTCGGTACCCCGCAGCCACAGCGAGCACATCGCGGTCGACGGTGAGACGGATCCCGTAGTCATCAAGCTGGGAGTGTGGTTGTCACACACCAAATCGAGGCGCGACACACTCACCGCTAAGCAGCTGACCGCACTACGAGAACTCGGCATGGAGTGTGCGTAGGCGGCGGCTCAGCAGGTCGTTGAAGCGGCCGGATTCACGAAGCCGGGAGACTGGAAAGTCCGACCAAGTCTCGTCCGGCACCCCGGTGCGGGGGGGGTGCGGCGGTAGGCCCGCAGTCGGAGTGCGGGAAACGGGTGAATGTCCGCCCGGCCGGGAATAGCGGGCACGGGTCGTTGTTGATCACACCATGACTTCTGAAACGCGCGAGGTATTCGGACGGGTCGGCATCTGGAGCAGTGCCCTGCACAGGTCGCGGGCGGACGACGCGGGCAAAGAGGCGATCGCGGATGCGGTGGCCGAGCTCGAAGAGCTGGGGTACGGCACTCTCTGGATCGGGGGCAGTCCCTCGCCCGACGACGCCGCGGCTGTCGTCGCCGCCACCCGCACGGTCACCGTGGCCACCGGCATCCTCAGCATCTGGGACCACACCGCCGAGGAGGTGGCGGCGCGAATCGCAACGATCGACGCGAGCGCGCGCGGGCGATTCGTCCTCGGCTTGGGCGTCAGCCACGGCCCGATGGTGCCGCAGTACGCGAAGCCGTACAGCGCGATGGTGGCCTACCTCGACGCACTCGACGCCGCCAGCCCGCCCGTGAACTCCGGACACCGGGTCCTCGCGGCGCTCGGCCCGAAGATGCTGGAGCTCGCGGCCGGCAGGGCGCTGGGCGCACACCCCTATCTCGTCACCACCGAGCACACGGCGGAGGCACGCGAGGTGCTCGGCCCCGACGCGCTGCTCGCCCCGGAGCTGTCGGTAGTGCTCGACACCGACCTCGACCGGGCCCGCACCACTGCGCGGAACATGCTGAGGATGTACCTTCAACTGCCCAACTACACCGACAACCTGCTGCGCCTGGGGTTCGCGGAGAGCGACTTCGGGGACGGCGGCAGCGTCCGTCTCCTCGACGCCCTCTTCGCCCTGGGCGACGCCGAGCGCGTGAGGGCCCGGACTCGGGAGTACCTCGACGCCGGCGCCGACCACGTCGCGCTCCAGGTGCTCACCGCCGACGAGGGCGGCGCCGGCCTGCCGCGGGCCGAGTGGCGTCAGCTGGCCGGGGCATTCGCCGACGAGCTGTAGAGGACGGCACGCACGGGCAGCCGGACATGGAGGTGCTGCCACTGCTGACTCTCATCTCGTTGAGCTGGTCAATCTCACGAGGCGGACGAATAATCCTCAACCAACGCAAGTAAAGCCCCAGCTCATTACGAGCTCGTGCACGGTGGGCGGTGAGGCGTCGAGGATGGCGGTGGGGCTCGGTGTTCACGTCTGCCGTGCCGACGTCAGGTCCGCGGTCTGCTGATGGGACAGCAGTCCGGTGACGGCTTGGACGACGTCGCTGATGTGCTCGCGGCGGCCGAGGTGGCGGGTCGGCGCCCGCCAGTTCTTCAGGTGGGCGCTGCCGTGCTCGGCCCGGATACACCACGAGGAATGCGCCTTGCGCTGCCGCTCGTACCCCTCCTCGTGCCAGTCCGGAGCGTTCTTCTTGAACTTGCGATGCGGAGGTGTGACCACACGCCCGCCGGTCTGTGCACGCAGGCCCTGGTAGCCGGCATCGGCGAGAATCTCCACGGCGGGACCGTCGGCCAGGAGCTTGACCAGCTCCAACTGGCGGGCATGGGTGATGTCCGCGCAGCTGCCGGGCCTGGTCGGACTGCAGAACAGCATCCGGCCGTCGCCGTCCGTGCCGACCATGGTTTTGACGGCGTTCTGCTTGTTCTTGCCGGAGACGAACTTGTCCCGGTCCTCGCGTCCGACGGCCGGTCGGCGGACCCGGATCTCGGTGCCGCCGATGATGCCGGTCGTCCCGCTCGCGCCGAGGTGGTCGACGGCCTCGGCCAGGGTCCGCAGCCGTACGTCGGGGCTGACGGTGCATCCGCGCTCGGCAAGCAGGGGCCGCACCTCACCGATGGCCCGGGTGATGGTGGAGCGGTCCACGCCGAACCAGCAGGCCGGCACGTCGTGCGTGGTCGCGTGACGAAGATGAACGAGGCTGGTCAGGAGCCGGTCGACGAAGACAACCGGTGCTTCGCGCCGGTGCCCACGGCCCGCTTCCGCGGCCTGGACGCAAGTCTGGCCTGGTGCCGTTCATGCCACAGCGGTCCCGACTCTGCGACGAGTTCAGCGATCACGTCGGCAGGCAGGCCCGTGATCCTCCGGTTGCTGGTGATCGCTGAACGAGACGCGTTCCCCACCGCACGGCCAGGATCGACGATCAGGAGCTCGACGCCTCACCGCCTACCGTGCACGAGCTCGTAGACAGTGGTGCTGGGGCCGGGGGCTTCGGCGTCGGTGCGGCGGCAGCCCTGGCCGGGGAGGCTGGACGGCTCGGGCAGCTCAGGACGGCGACGACGTCCGAGCAGGTGGACGTGGGAGGAAGGTGGAACTCGGGCTGGTGCCGAGCCGGGCCCGGTCATGCTTCTCCGACACGATCCGCAAAGCGAGGAGGGGACGACAAAACGAAGGGTGGGGCGCCGGCGAAGGTGGAGAAACCACTGCCGGAGGTGCATTGCGGTCCGCTGATAAACTGTGCCCGCGCTTCATTACACCGGGGTCCGTACCGTTCGGTACGGACCCCGGTGCGTTCCGGGCGCCAGATCAGAAAGGTGCCTCATGAACGCGAAGCCGTCGGCCTCCGGACCCTCCAGGGGCGGCACGTCCCCGCGAGTGACAGCGTCGCCGGAGGTGACTCCGGCCGCGTCCTTCGACGCGTTCGGGCTGCCGCCGGAGCTGGTGGAGACGATGGGAGGGCTCGGGGTGACGAAACCGTTCCCCATCCAGGCGGCGACGCTGCCCGACGCGCTGGCCGGCCGTGACGTCCTCGGACGGGCGCGGACGGGCTCCGGCAAGACGCTGGCCTTCGGGCTCGCTCTGCTCGTCCAAACGGCGGGCCGGCGGGCGGAGGCGAAGCGGCCGCTCGCGCTGGTCCTGGTACCGACCCGGGAGCTCGCCCAGCAGGTGAGCGACGCCCTGGTGCCGTACGCGCGGACGCTGAACGTACGGCTGGCGACGGTGGTCGGCGGGCTGTCGATCAACCGGCAGGTGGCGGAGCTGCGGAGCGGCGCCGATGTGGTCGTCGCGACGCCGGGGCGGCTGGCCGACCTCGTGTCGCGCCGGGACTGCCACCTGAACCATGTTCGGATCACGGTGCTGGACGAGGCGGACCAGATGTGCGACCTGGGATTTCTGCCGCAGGTCTCGGACATTCTGGAACAGGTCCCCTCCGACGGGCAGCGGCTTCTGTTCTCGGCCACACTCGACCGTCACGTCGAGCAGCTGGTGCGGAGCCATCTGAACGACCCGGTCCACGCGTCGGTCGACCCCGGGGCGGGCTCGGTGAGCACCATGGACCATCACGTCCTGACCGTTCATCCCGCCGACAAGTACGCCACGGCGACCGAGATCGCCGCTCGGGACGGCCGGGTGCTGATGTTTCTGGACACCAAGGCGGGCGTCGACCAGTTCACACGTCATCTGCGGGCCGGCGGTGTGCGGGCCGGTGCCCTGCACAGCGGCAAGTCGCAGCCGCAGCGTACGCACACGCTCGCCCGGTTCGCGGAAGGTGACATCACCGTGCTGGTGGCTACCAACGTCGCGGCTCGGGGCATTCACATCGAGGCGCTCGACCTCGTCGTCAACGTCGATCCGCCGGCCGACCCCAAGGACTACCTGCACCGCGGCGGGCGCACAGCGCGGGCCGGACAGTCCGGGACCGTGGTCACCCTGGTCACTCCCGCCCAGCGGCGCGAGGTGAACCGGATGATGTCCGATGCCGGTATCCGGCCGACCGTCACCCCGGTGCGTTCCGGCGAGGCGACGTTGACCGCCATCACCGGTGCGAAGCGACCGCCTGCTGGGACGAAGGCCAACAGCGGCAACGTGCCCTTCCGCGGTCTCGGCAGCCGTCCGGGCCGTCCCGTCAAGGAGTCCCGCAAGGCAGCCGAGGCCCGCAAGGCGGCGGAGGCCCGGGCTGCGGCCCGGGTGCGCAGGGGCCACTGACCCCGGACGGACCCCACCCAGCCTCGCGCTTTCGTCAGCGCGCTCGTCCATGCCTTGACCGAATAAGCGAATAGCACCCCTGAGCTGCAACGATGTGATTCATCCAGGGTTCTGTCAGCCGCACGGGGAGAGGCACTCTTCAGGTGAGTGAGCGTATCGGGTGGTACCCGAGTGTCCGTGTCGAGGCTGGACGCGGCGAAGCGGGCTCACCGGTCGGGGCGGGAGTCGTTCTTCTCGGCGGTTCTGAGGTGGGTGTCGAACCAGTCGATCGCGACCGTGGAAGAGAGTTCGAACTGCTGGATGTAGGACAAGAAGTGGTTGCCGTCCGTGAGGACGAGCTTCTTCGGTTCGCAGGCGCGGTTGAAGCCGTCGAGGGCAATGTCGGCGGGGGCGACGTCGTCGCCCTTGGCCACGAGCATCAGCAGGGGGGTGGGGGCGATGCGGGAGATCCACTGACCGGGTTCGTAGGCGCGGGCGCGGCGGTTGGACTGAAGGGTCACCTCGTTCGTCCACGTCTCGTCCGGTGCCCGGTGCAGGTAGAAGTCGGCCGCGCCCTTCTGCGGGTAGGCCGCCGGGGAGCCATGGCTCGTGTCGGTGTCGACGAAAGGTACATAGACGGGCGGCTTGCCGGCCAGCTGGTCGCGTTCGTCCTGGTGGAAGCGCTCTTCCAGGGCGCGTACCTCGTGGGGCGGGACGCGGCGCAGTCCGGTCTCGTAGCCGCTGACGGTGGGGGACTGGGCGTAAACGGCTTTGATGCGGCGGTCGGTGGCCCCGAGGACCAGGGCGTGACCACCGGCGTAGCTGAATCCCCAGATGCCGATACGCTGTTCGTCGATTTCCCCGCGTGTGCCGAGGTAGGTGATCGCCCATCGCCAGTCCGCGATCTGCTGGTAGGGGTCGATGTCCTGGCGAGGTGTGCCGCCGCTGTCGCCGAAGTTGCGGTGATCGTGGAGGAGAACCGCGTAGCCGGCCTCGCTGAAGCGGCGGGCTGTGTGCTCGATGCTGTGATGGCGGGTGCCGCCGAAACCGTGGGCCATGGTGATGGCGGGCAACGGCTTCTCGGCGTTCTCGGGAAGGAACAGCCAGGCGGCCAGTTCGATGCCGTCGGGCAGGGGAATGCGTACGTCGATGCGCTCAACCATGGCGGACACTCCTTCAAGGGATCTCTGTTCATGCGTCGTGGTGTCGCGGCCGCTCAGGTCTGAATGAATTCCTACGTCCGCTTGAGGCTCGGCGGCGCCGCATTCGCCTCGGATTTCTCACGGTCTGCCCGCCTGCGTTCGCGACCCCGACGGCATGGACGTCATGTTCTTTCCCGTGCTGTGCGCCGCGGGCGGATCGATCGCGAGCGCATGCGCGAGAGGATCCTCCGAGGCCGGGTCACCACCATGAAGGGGGCAGCCACGAGGGCCGCCTCAAATCGTCGAGGTCGGCATACCCGCGGCTTCGCCTCGGCATTGAGGGCATCCGTCCCGTGCGCCGCGAGAATTTTCGGTCCTGAGACCGACAAGAATCCTTCGATGTCTCTCTGCAGCGTGCCAGGAGCGTTCTTCAGCGGCCTGGGTGGTTCCCTGCCCATACCGTGGGGGTTCGGCCTGACCACGGACTTGCCTGTTCGAGTTGGCCGGCGAGGCGGAAGAGCCGGCTTTCAAGGCCATATCCGGCGGCGAACTGCATACCGACCGGGAGCCCCGTCCCGGCGTCGGCCGTCACAGGTACGGACATGGCGGGCGTGCCCGCCACGTTGAACGGCATGGTGAACGGCGACAGGTCATTGATGCGCTCGATCCAGCCGAGACCGTCCAGTGTCTCCGCACCCTCGGTATGGGTGCCCAGAAGCACGGGAGGCTCCGGCAGGGTCGGCGTGAGGAGGATGTCGTACTCGTCGAAGTACCGCGCCAGGCTTCGGGCCACCCGGTTTCGCATCGCGAGAGCGGTGAGGAACTGCGCGCCGCCGACCCGCTGCCCGTAGTGGTAGCCGGCGAGGGTCGTCGGCTCAAGGGTCGAGGAGTCGACGGGACGGTCGAAGGCGGCGGCCAGCCCGTCGACCAGGGTGGTGAGGTTCACCGTCATGAGTCGGGCGTTGGCCAGGACGAATTCCTCCCGGTCGGCGCCGAGGTCGACCTCGGCCGCCTCCACCTGGTGACCGAGGGATTCAAGCAACCGCACGGTGCGGGAGAGGGCGTCGGTCACCGGTGCGGTAGTACGGCGTCCGCCCCACGCCTGGGTGAGGACACCGATCCGCAACGAGCCCGGATGACGGGTGACTTCCTCCGCGTACGGCCGTGACGGCTGCTGGGCGAAGTAGGGGTCGCCCGATTCCGGGCCGCGTATCTGGTCGAGCAGTACCGCACTGTCGCGTACGGTGCGGCTGACGCTGCCGTGCACGGCCAGGCCGTTGAAGACCTCGTCGACGTCGGGCCCCATGGAGACACGGCCACGGGTGGGCTTGATCCCGAAGAGGCCGTTGTAGGCGGCGGGGATACGGAGCGATCCGGCGGCGTCGGTGCCATGGGCGACCGGGACCACCCCGGCGGCGACAGCGGCGGCCGCGCCTCCACTGGATCCGCCCGCGCTGCGCTCCAGGTCCCACGGGTTGCGGGTCGCGCCGTACAACGCTGATTCCGTCGAGATGCCATAGGCCATCTCCGGTGTCGCGGTGCGCCCGAACGTCACGAGGCCCGCGCGCCGGAAGCGCTGCATCAGCGAGGAGTCGGCGCCGGCGACGTTACCGGCCGCCAGGCGGCTTCCCAGCTCCATCCGCCTCCCGGCCATGGCCACCGCGATGTCTTTGATCAGAAAAGGGACGCCGGCCAGTGGTGTGCTGCCGGGGACAGGTTCGTCGTCGGTCAGCCAGGTCTCCACGACGGCGTTGATCCGCGGATCAACTGCCTGTACAGCCTCGCGCGCGGCTGCCTCCAGTTCGGCGGGGAGTACCTCGCCCTTGGCCACCAGCTCCGCCAGCCCGACCGCGTCGAAGCTCACGTACTCAGAAACTCTCACTGCCACTCCCCGACAAGAACAATACCGTCGAGTACCGAACGATACCCTACGGTATCGAAGGGGTCGGACTGGTACCGTGAGAGAGGTTGTGAACCGCACGATCGACCGGAGTGACGGAGTAGTCATGGCATCGACCCTCAGAAGGCCAAGCAGAGTGGCGAAGCTGCCGCCTCGTGAGCGCATTCTCGACGCGGCCGAAGAGCTCTTCCAGAGAGAAGGGATCCGGCAGGTGGGGGTCCAGACGATCGCCGACAAGGCCGAGACCACCAAAATGGCGATCTACCGGCACTTCGAGACCAAAGACGCGCTGGTCGCGGAGTGGCTGCGGATCGTCGCCGCGGACTATCAGGCGGCCTTCGACCGCGTGGAAACCGAATACCCCGACCGGCCCGAGGAGCAGATTCTGGGCCTGGCCCGCTTCATCGCCGAGGGGCTGCCGGCGATCTCATACAGGGGCTGCCCGTTCATCAACTCCCTCGCCGAGCTGCCCGACCGCCTTCATCCGGCACGGCAAGTGATCGAGGACCACAAGGCCCACCAGACCCGCAGGCTGATCGGCATGTGCACCGAAGCCCAGATGTCCGACCCCGGACAGGCCGCGGCCGAGATCACCTTCGTACTCGAAGGGGCGCAGGTCAGCACACAGAACGGAAGCATCGATCAGACGGGAGACCGCCTGATGAAGATCGTCGAGGGAATCGTGGACCGGCACCGCTCCCACCTCGGCGCATACAGAGCGGCTAACTGACCGCCCGCGCCGCCCGCCCGACCACCGCTCAACGTGGGCATGCGAGTGTGACCTGGCGCGCCCGCTCACCTGGAAAGCGTCTCTGACCGGAGCGGGAACAGAGACCTGGACGATCCTCGTTCTCGCTGGTCAGCTTCGCCCATTACCGGCGCGCTCGTCTATGCCCTGATCAAATAAGCAGAGAGTGCTCCTGACCTGCAACGATTGGTCTTGTCCAACGAGCTCGTGCGCGACAAGCGGTGAGGCGTCGAGCCTGTGATGGTTGATCATGGTCGGGTGGTGGGGAACAGGACTCGTGCAGTGATCGTCAGCAACCGTCGGACTACTGGCCTGACGGGCGATGTGATCGCTGAACTCGTGGCTGAGATAGGTCCGTTGTGGCATGAGCGCCACCAGGCCAAGCTGGTCTCTCGGCCACGGAAGCGGGCCGTGGGCGGCGGGCCGAAACACCAGTTGGTCTTCGTCGATCGGCTGTTGGCAACTCTCGTCCATCTTCGTCACGGGACCACTCACGACGTGCTGGCCTGCTGGTTCAATGTGGACCGCTCCACCATCACCCGGGCCATCGGTGAAGTGCGGCCTCTGCTCGCCGAGCGAGGCTGCACCGTCAGTCCCGACGTGCGGCTGCGGACCCTGGCCGAGGTCGTCGAGCATCTCGGCACGAGTGGGACGACCGGCATCATCGACGGCACGGAGATCCGGGTCCGGCGACCCGCCGCAGGGCGCAAGGACCGAGACACATTCGTCTCGGGCAAGAACAAGCAGGACGCCGTCAAATCCATGGTGGTCACGGACGGCGAAGGACGCGTGCTGTGGTGCAGCCCGACCCAGCCCGCGAGCTGCGCGGACATCACCCACGCCCGCCAGTTGGGGCTGGTCGCGCTCCTGGTTGACGGACCCGCGGTCGAGATTCTCGCCGATGCCGGCTACCAGGGTCTGGGTGCTCAGACCGGCGGCCGGGTGGTGACACCGCCGCACCGCAAGTTCAGGAAGAACGCCCCCGACTGGTACGAGGAGATGTACGAGCGTCAGCGCACGGCACACTCCTCACGTCGTATCCGGGTCGAGCACGGCATCGCCCATCTGAAGAACTGGCGGGCCCTGGCCCGCCACCTCGGCCGCCGCGAGCACATGAGCGACACCGTCCAAGCCGTCGCCGGCCTGCTGTCCCACCAACAGACCGCAGACCTCCACTCGCCCCGACAGACGTGAGCACAGGCCCCACCGAGGTCCTCGACGCCTCACCGCTTGTCGTGCACGAGCTCGTTAGCCTCGCGCTTTCAGTGCGACGTGAAGTCACTGTCATGCAGTGGTAGTTGCAAGGAGAGGAGTCGACTGCTCCGGCCTGTGACCGATGGCCGGCCCCAGCCTCGGGTGTGTCCGCGGTGACCGGGGGTGCTGAGCCGAGGTGGTCAAGCTCAGGGGCACGATGGGCTGAGGGGCCACGCGTTTTCCGGACAGACTCCTGACCGTCTATTTCACGCGACGGTTCGCGACTTCTCGTAATCGGCGTGGACTTCGCGCGGAGCGCGATAACCCACCGCCGAGTGGAGGCGTTTTCGATTGTACCAGAATTCGATGTAGCGAGTGATGTCCTGCCGGGCGGCCTCGCAGGTCAGGTAAGTCACCCTTGATACGCGCTCGTTCTTCAGGACGCCGAAGAATGATTCGGCCGTGGCGTTGTCGAAACAGATCCCGGTGCGACCGGAAGATCTGCGGAGCCCGAGCCGGTCGAGCGTCTTCCCGAAATCGGCCGATATGTAGCTGCCGCCGCGGCCGGAGTGAAACATCGCGCCGGCCGAGAGGTTCCTGTTCCGTGCGGCGTTGCGGATCGCCCTGGATATCAGCGGGATTCGGTAGTGGCCGTCCATCGCGTAGCCGATCACTTCCTTCGTGCTGCAGTCGATGACCGCCGCGAGATACACCCAGCCTCCCCCGGTCGCGATACAGGTAATGTCGCCGACGAGCTTTTCACCGGGCGCATCCGCGGTGAAGTCGCAGCCGACGAGTTCTGGCACCTGGCCGGCCGCAGCCTGAGTGAGGTTGAACCTCTTCGGCCGTGGCCGGCAGGGCACCGGGCCCGGTTCGCGCATGAGGCGGCGGACCAGCTCCACGCCCGGGCGACACCCCGCCGGTGCAGCTGGGCCTGGATGCGCCGGTGCCCGTAGGTGCTGTCGGACATGTCGAAGGCCTTCTCGATGAGCAATTTCAGTTCTTCGCGCCGCTGGGCTGTCGCGGATTTAGGGCGGGAGCGCCAGTCGTAGTAGCCGGATCTGGATACGCCGAGCCGATCGCACATGAACTCGACGCTGTATGCGTACTCCTCGGTGTCGAGCCGCATCTTGTCGATGAACTCGTACTCGCTTGCCACCGGGAATCCTTCGCGAAGTACGCTGCGGCTTTTTCAGGAAGGTGACTTCCATCTCCGGCTCGCGGTTGCGTCGTTCGAGGTCCTTCAGGCGCGCCCGCTCGTTCACCGCCAGTTCCGCATCGGGGCCGGTTCCTGCTACTTCTGGTACTTCTTCACCCAGCCACGTAGCGTCTCCGAGTTCAGCTCAAACTCCCGGGCGACTTCGGAGATCGTCTTGCTTGACCTCGACGCGATCTGGACGGCTTCCTCACGGGACTCCGGCGAGTACTTACTGGGTGGCGCCACTTCTTCCTCGTTTCCTTGTTCAGGACAACCCTATTGGGTGTCTGTCCGGAAACTTCGTGGCCCCTCACCCAAGGGAAGGGATTCGGGTTCACGGAGTTGCAACCGATCCCATCCGCCTGTGCCGAGGCCGGAACCACGGTGCTGCTCGCTTCAGCGAACAGAGCCACCGCCTCGCCCCGGAGGTGTGATGTCAGAAAAAAGGGCGATCAATAAGTGGAGCAGACCCACTCGAGGCGAGGAGTTTACGCGTATGGGAACCGTCGTTCACGTCCCGCAGACCCGGGACATGGTCGGGGACGAACTCTCCGGCGACGAGGCGTTCGCAGCGCTACGGCACTACGGAAGCCTGCGGCTGCTCACCGACTCCTTCGCCCGCTTCCGCTACGCGGACGGGTTCACCAACGCCCGGGCGCTCGCCTTCCAAGTCGTCCTCGGCCTGGTGCCGTGCACCGTGGCGTTGGTGGGCCTGGCGACCTCGGTGCACACCGAGGGTGTGGGCCGGGTCATCGAACTCACCCTCGGCCGGATTGTGCCCGGCGCCAGCGCCGACCTCGTCCAGGACGCCTTCGACGGGACGCGGCGCAGTGCCCACCGCGACCTCGGGGCCACGCTGGCCCTGTGGCTCGGTCTGGGCTTCGCCCTGCTGAACCTCGCCTCGGCCATGGGGCAGATCGAGCGGGGCGCCAACCGCATCTACGGTATCGAACGCGATCGTCCCTTCCCTCATAAATACGGCAGGGCCATCCTCCTCGCGTTCACGGCCGGCCTGCCGCTGGTGCTCGGTTTTGTCGTGCTCGTCGCCGGCGACGCCGTCGGCGACGCGGTGGCCCGCGTGGTCGGGGGGTCGGACAGCGGTACGGAGTGGTGGGGCGCGCTCGACCTGCCGGTGGGGCTGGCGCTGGCGTGGGTCGCCTCTGCGGTGGTCTTCCGCTGGTCGCCCCGACGGGTCCAGCCCGGCTACACGTGGCTGGCTTTCGGCTCAGCCGTTCATCTTCTGCTGTGGGTCGCGGCGACGTGGCTGCTCGCGCTCTACGTCGAGGGGAGCGGCGCGTTCGGCGCCCTGTACGGGCCGCTCACCGCCTTCGTCGCCCTGCTGCTGTGGGCCAACCTCACCGCCGTCGCTCTCTTCCTCGGTATCGCGTTCGCGGCCCAGTTGGAGGCGGCGCGTGCCGGTATCGACACCGCGGTACGGTCGGACCCCGGGCCGGGCCGCTGACCGTCGAGGAGTCCCCAGGCTCTCACTGGTTCGGCGGTGTCGGCGGTTACCGGTGGGGGTGCGGGCGTGTGCCGTAGTGTCGGTGGCCGCCAGGTGGGTGTTGACCGGGAGGGCGCGGGACCTGATGGCTTCCACGTTGTTCGATGTGCTGGGAACCGAGTGGTTCTGCGTGACTGCGGTCCGGGGCCTGCGCCAGACGGATGTGCTGGCCCGGCTGGGTGTCGACGGCCCGGATCCCCTGCCCCGGTGTCCCATCGACGGTGCGATCGAACATTTCGGTCCGGACAGCTGGGCCGTGCGGTTCCACTGCCCGCCGGGGGCGGGGTGGGCGTATGTGTTCGATGCGTTCGCGCAGGTGGGTGTCACGTTCAGGGAGCCAGTGCTCAAGGAGCTGTCCAGGGGCACGGAAGCGGTATCTGTGTGGAAGCTCCTCGACGGCACCACTCGCGTGGCGCACGCCTGCGACGGGGAGATCCTCGCACTGTTCGACTCGTGGATGTTCGACCCGGCGTCCGGGAAGGGACCGGACCGGCTCAACCGTGCCCTGGAGCGGGCCGGTTTCTTCCCGGACGAGACGGATGACGACTTCTCCGACCCGGCCGCCGCGCTGGAGGCGGTGGAGAGCGAGTTCGGTCTGACGGTGGACCCGCAGGAAGTGGCGGGACCGCTGCCGACGGTCGTTGTTCCCGTACGGGCCGGCTGACCGGTCGGCAGCGGCCGCCGTCGGCCAGGAGGTCACCTTCAGCCGGAAGCCGTCATCGTCAGCCAGACGTGCGCTCTTGACGACGTTTCCGTAGGCACCGCCCAGATCGGAGTCGAGGCTGGCGGGAATGGGGCCGCGCACGTCCTTCTCCTCCCCGGTGACCGTGCCGACAGGGGTGTCGGTGGACTCCACCGTCTGCCGGACCCATCAGCATGCCGCCGGAGCCAGGAAGAAGGTGACGGGGCGCTCGGCCGGGCCGAACCCGACGATTATGGGCTCGGACGCTCTCTCGGCGGCCTGAGCACGAAAGTCCACCTTGTCGGCGACAGCCGTGCACGGCTGTCGCCGACCCTCCGCGTCACCGCGGGCCGGGCAGGCGACACGCCGGCGTACGAGACCGTCATGGCCGGCATCCGCGTTCCGTGAAGCGTGCCGGGAAGACCGGGAACCCGACCTGAGGCCGTCCTGGCGGACCGCCCCTGTTCGGAGGCCCCCGGCTTCCGAGACAATCCAGGTCAGGCAGGCACGTTGGAGACCGGCGGCGTCCACCGGCTGGTAGGCGAGGGTGCGCAGGTCGTCGTCATGCGCGGAGGCCTCGGCAAGGCAGCTGCTCCTCTTCCATCCGGTGCCGCCCGGCGAACGTCAAGGTCAGGGTGAGCGCCCGTGCGGCCTGGCCGCAGCGGCGCGGCGGCAGTCGGAGCCGGACGACCAGGTCTCGCAGGGTGGCCCGGCCGATGGAGCTGTCAAGGGTGTGGTGGGCAAAGCGGTGTCGTACGGCAGGCCGCTGCGGCTCAGCGCCGCGGGCCCGGTCCGGTATCGGCCGATCTGCGACGTTTGCCGTGCCAGTCCAGTATCAGGACCGTGGCGTCGTCCTTGAGGTTGCCACGGCAGGCGTCAAGCACCGCACCGGTCAGGCTTCGGACGGCTTCTCTTGGATGCAGCGTGCGGGTCTCGTGAACGACCGAGACCAGATCGACGGTTGCGGCACCGCGCTCCTGCATTCCGTCGGTGAGCAGGATCAGGCGGTCTCCGGGCTCCAGGTGCAGTTCCTGCAGACGATAGGAGGTGGGTGCCGCCACACCGAACGGCAGGTTGACGGCGAGTTTGACCTCTTCGACGGTGCCGCCGCGCAGCCGCAGTGGCCAGGGATGGCCGGCGTTGACCAATTCACACAAGCCTGTTTCGAGGTCGACGCACAGCAACTGTCCGGTGGCCAGGCCCTGGTTGTGGCTCAGCAGGGTCTGGTGGGCGTGGTGGGCTTGATTGAGGGCGTCACAGCCGCTGCGGCGTGCCCGCCGCAGTGCGCCGACCAGCAGGGTGGCCAGCAGAGCAGAGTTCGTGTCGTGGCCCATGGCGTCGGTGATGGACAGGTGCAGGCTGTCGCGGTCGAGGGTGTAGTCGTAGGTGTCGCCACCGATGTCGTCGGCCGGGATCAGCCCGGCGGCGAGAGTGAATTGGGCCGCCTCGCAGCAGGAGGCCGAGGGAAGCAGTTGGTGCTGGATCTCCGCGGCCAGGCTGGTCTCGGTGGTGCGCCGGCCCAGGTGGTACAGATCGGTGAAGCGGCGGTCCGTGACGATGACATAGGCCAGCGCGTGTGCCGCTTCGCGGACCTGTCGGAGCACGGTGTCGTCTGCGGACTGCAGGGTCACCTCCAAAACGCCGATGCAGTCGCCGCGGTTGGTGACCGGCGTGATGATGCGCCGTCCCCCCTGGCCGTCCGGTTCCACATGCTGGCGCTGACTCTGCAGAACGGTGTCGTAGACGCTGCCCTGCAGGTCGATCGGCTCGGCATGGTCCGCGGCATCACCACCGACCGCGGTGAGCCGTACCAGCCGCTGACCGATGAGGTCGACGAACAGGAAGGACACACACTCCGCGCCGAATCGCTTTTGCAGGTCGTGGGCTACCACGTCTACGGACTCACCGGGCGGCGCCGCCTCCGCAGCGGCCAGCAGCTCGCCCAGTTCCAGATCTCCACCCTCCACGGCAACCTCCTGTCGGCTGCCACAACTTTTTCCCCGAGTTTCCTCGACATCACCCGATGCACCCGCCTTACCTGGTCAGGACAGTGAGTTCTTTCCGACCTCGGTGGCAGGTCGGGCCGTCGGCCTGGCACGTCGGCAAATCCCCGGTAGACGGGATTCGACCAAGGGCGCGCAGTTGGGCATGGTCCCGGTTGAACCGGGCCTACTTCTCGGGTGACTCGCGACCGCAGTAGGGGGGTTCGGAGCGTGGCACCGGCTCCGCGGTACGCACGGTCGGCGAGCGCCAGGACCTGCCTGGTCGGGCAGGCATGGATCACACCGTGCGCGCGGGCCGCGGTCAGGTCATGCGTGCGGCCGGGCAATGCCCGTGAGAACCACAGCGGTGTCCCCTCCGGGGCGGCCACGACCTGCACGTTCATTCCATGACGACGGTGCCTCATCGAGCAGTACGGCTCGTCTGCCGAGACGCGGTCGGTGGCGATCGGAGTGCTGTCGAGGATGACGAAACCCTCCGGAGCCAGCTCGCGCGGGCCCGGAGCGCGCTCGGCGAGGAGCTCGACCGTCTCGGTCACGTACTGGCCGGCGGTGGAGGTACCGAACCTTGCGGCGACCTGGGCCAGGCTCTGGTTCCTGCGCAGGGGCACCAGGACGAGCAGGGCCTGCCGGAAGCATCCCAGCTTGCGTCAGCGGGAGTTCAGCTCACACCTTCGGGCATGGGTGAGCCGGGAAACCTGCTCAACGACCTCGTGCGGGACGTCGAGCATGGCTCGATACGGGACCGGCAGAGCTCCTGTGTCGGGACGTTGATGAGTGAGATCACCAGCCGTAACGACCAGGAGCCCTGCCGCGTCACAAGGGCCCCACCGTCTGCGCGGGTGTCGCGCCGGGCAACTCGCTTGCGCAATACATGGACGATGCCTGCGAGAGCCACACGGTCCGGCACGGGCCGACGCCCCGGACGACGGACTCTGCGCGCGCAACGCGGAGGAAGAAGCGGCGCGATACGCTCCCACAAAGCATCAGGGACAAGACCGGCGGACACGGCCCAGCCCTGTCCACTCATGCACACCGGTACGCCGCCGGCAGCCTCGTTCCGAAACGATCAGTAAGGCTTGCCGCTGGTACACCGCGTGCACGTGGCGACGAGACGGTGAGTGCTAACCCGCCACCAGCTTACGTACGTTCTCCACGCTGCCGCAGTCGGTCTCCAGGTACCTTGCGCGCGCTTCACGGAACGCCGTCCCGAGCTGAGCGCGGCGATCGTCGGCGACGTTTTCGCGGGCGTCGTTGAGCAGGGTCCGCTCTTCCTCGTCCGCGTGGTGATTGACCGCCGTGACAAGCTCTTCGAGCTTGTCCTCCCATTCCTGCGAAGCGGTGTCCTCCACTTCCAGCAGAGCAAGCAGTGCCTTGTTTCCCTCCTCGTGTTCGTGCACGCTGTGGTCGACATCGTCGCCGTCCACGTTCTTGTAGCGTCGTAGGGCCGGGTAGACCTTGTCCTCCTCGGCCGAGGCGTGCGCGACGAGCAGGTCCGCGAACTCCGCGAGAGCGGTGGCGCGGTCGGCCTCGACGTTGCGCATGGTGCGGAAGAGGTCTTCCATGCGGCGATGGTCCCGCAGGATGAGTTCGACGACATCATTGGACGACACAGTGGCTCCTCACCTGTGAGCGTTGGTGTTCCGGTCTCGCGACTACCCCCGTTCCCGCTGGTGAGACATTTCCTGTTCCGTCTGCAGCTCGCAGCCGGGCTCAGGTCCCCGGCGTGTCGAGGCCGTGGATGGTGGTCAGGTCGGCAAGCCCTGAAATGTTCAGGACCGGGGCCAGCAGCGGGGTGGCGATGAGTTCGATGCGGTCGATGTGAGTGAACAGCACGCTCAGGCCGGCGCTGTCGAGGTACTCGACGGCCGTGAGGTCAATGACGAGAGGGCCGTCGGTCGCCTCGATGGCCATGGCCAGGACATCGGTGTTGCTCATGTCGATTTCGCCGACGACCGTCAGCAGCGTTGCGCCATCGGAACACCGGCTGGGAGTGAGAGTGAGCGGGGTGGTCATCAGGCGATCCTCGTATGCATGTCGACGGTGGTCCCGGCCGCGCCGGAGGTGATGGTGACCTGTTGCATCAGAGCGCGCATCAGGGCCACGCCTCGCCCACGGTGGGTGTTGAGGTCAGGCCGGGGTGTCTTCCACCGGCCTGTGTCGGCGACGGTCAGGCGAAGATCGTCGACGAGGGCTTCGGCGCGTAGCCGGATCGTGTCTCCGGGAGCGTCGCGGTGCCCGTGCTCGATGGCGTTGGCGCAGGCTTCTCCCGCCGCCACCAAGATGTTCTGGACGGTGTGAGGTGGAAGCTCACACTGGTCGAGCCAGCTACGCAGGGCCTTGCGTACCGGCGCAAGCTGTGACGACTCCGCCGGGAAGGCCACGTCCAGCGGTGCCGGGTGGCGGTAAAGCAGAAGAGCCACGTCGTCGTCGTAGCCGTCGGTGGGTGCAAGCCGTGTCATGACCTGGGTGGCGAGGTCGTCGATGGCTGCGTTGCGGCCCTCCTGAATGGCCTCGCTGGCCTGGTCGATGCCGACGGTCAGCGGGCGGCGCCGACGTTCCACGAGGCCGTCGGTATACAGCAGGAGGGTGGCGCGTGCGGGCATGGTGCAGGCGCCTTCGGGGCGGTGCCTGCCCGGGCGTACGGCCAGGGGAATGGACCGTCCCTCGTCCAGGAACAGGGTGGTGCCGTCGGGGTGGGTGAGGATGCCCGGCGGGTGTCCGGCGCTGGAGTAGGTGAGGTGGCCGGTGTCGGGGTCGAGGACCCCGCAGAAGACGGTGGTGCACATCGCACCGGGGATGCCTGCGGCGAAGCGGTCCAGGGCCATGAGGGTCTGAGCAGGGCTGGCGTCCTGAAGGAGCAGGGCACGGCAGGCACTGCGCAGCTGGCCCATGACGGTGGCGGCTTCGAGACCGCGTCCGACGCAGTCGCCGACGACGATGCCGATGCGTCCGTCCTGGAGCCGGACGGTGTCGTACCAGTCGCCCCCGACTTCCAGGGGTTGGGTGGCGGGCTCGTAGCGGACGGCGAAGCCGTCGGGCAGGTTGGACGGGCCGAGGATGGCTCGTTGCAGGGCGATGGCCGTCTCGCGCTGCTGGTCGATCTGATGGGCGCGGGCCAGTCCCTGGGCGAGCTGGCCGGCCAGCAGGGACAGCAGCAGTTGGTCCTCATCGGTGAAGGGGCGATGGCCCCCGAAGTCGATCCACACCACCATGGCCCCTTCGGGGTGGTTGACGGTGATGGCTGCACCCGTGTCGTCGTCCACCTGAGTGAGCGGGGGCTGGTCGAGCCAGGCGGTGAGCTTGTCCCGGCGGTCGGCAGGCAGGTCCTGCCAGCACAGATCGGCATCGGTCGCGGTCACGGACGCCTCCCGACCGGCTGCGGCGACGGCCGCCAGTACGCGTTGGGCACGCCACAGGTGCTTCAGCTCAGCCAGGACTCCTGCCAGCGCTTCCGGCAGGTTGGTCGCCTGGGTGAGCCGCATGCTCAGGGCGGCCTGGGCGCTCTTGCGCTGGATTGCGTAGTGCTCGGCGGTGACGTCGCGGAAGGTGCCGACGGTGACCTGGCGTCCGGTGTCGGGGTCGTGGGCCTGGTTGAAGGTGGCGGTCACCCACAACCGGTGCCCGTCGCGATGGCTGACCGGGATGGTGTAGGAACCCTTGGGATTGCCCAGCAGTTGAGCGAAGGCGTCAGAGACCTGGTGGTGCGCTTCGGGGTCGGTGGCGGCGTCCGGCCACCAGGGGTGTACCGGCGAGTAGGGCAGGCCCTCGGGACCGTATCCGAGGATGTCGGTGAAGGCCGTGTTGATCTCGACGACGGCACCGTTCTCGTCGCAGACGAAGAAAGCCTCCTGGAGGGAGTCGATCAGCGCGGTGCGCCAGCGCGCCTGGTGATTGCGCAGTCGCGCCAGCTCGACGTTGGCCCGCACCCGCGCGAGGAGTTCGGCCGCGGCGAACGGCTTGACGAGATAGTCGTCGGCGCCCGCCTGGAACCCCTCGATGGACGCCTCCTGCCCGGCCCTGGCGGACAGCAGCAGCACCGGCACGGAGGAGGTCCGTGGGTCGGTCCGCAGCGTCGTCACCAGTGTGAGGCCGTCGAGGCCGGGCATCATGACGTCGCTGATCACCAGATCGGGGGCGGTCGCTCGGACGGCCTGCAGGGCCGCCAGGCCGTCGTTGACGGTGTCGACCTGGTATCCGCCGCCGTGCAGGAGGCGGGTGAGGTACTCGCGCATGTCGGCGTTGTCGTCGGCGACCAGAACCCGCGCCGGCGCAACCGGACCGGAGGTGTGTCCCGACGCTCCGGCGCCGGCCACTGCCGCAGCTGTCTGCTCGTCGGCGCCGGCCGCCTCGTCCGGCAGCCAGCGCAGCACTTCCAGCAGATAGGGGTCGGCGGCAGACGCCACACGGCTGCCCTTGGCCGGCACGAGAGCATCGGTGGGGAGGTGAGCCGCGCCGAACGGCACGCGGATGGTGAAGCAGGTGCCCTCGCCTTCGGCGCTGTCGGCGGTGATCGTGCCGCCGTGCAGGGCGACCAGTTCCTTGACCAGGGCCAGCCCGATGCCACTGCCCTCGGTGGAGCGGGAGCGGGCGGTCTCGATCCGGTGGAATCGCTCGAACAGCCGGGGCATCTCCTCCGCGGGCACGCCGATGCCCGTGTCGGCGACCTCGACGACCGCGTGGGTGTCCTCGGTGCGGACGGTGACGCGGATCGAGCCGTTGAAGGTGAACTTCAGTGCGTTGCTGAGCAGGTTGAGGATCACCTTCTCCCACATGCCGCGGTCGATGTACACCTCTCCCGCCGGCGGAGAGCATGCGATGTCGAATTCCAGACCGGCCTTGTCGATGGCGGATCGGAACACGCTGGCCAGCTCCGTTGTGACCTCCGCCAAGTCGACCGGCTCGTAGCGCGCCTGCATCCGGCCGGCCTCGATACGGGAGAAGTCCAGCAGCGAGTTGACGAGCTTGCCCAGCCGCAGCGCGTTGCGGTGGATTGCGTCCAGCTCCTCTCGCACCGGCGCGTCGGCGTCTGCCAGGCGAGCGCGCAGTTCCTCCACCGGTCCCGTGATCAGGGTGAGCGGGGTGCGGAACTCGTGGCTGATGTTGGAGAAGAAGGTGGTCTTGGCCCGGTCCAGCTCGGCCAGGTCCTCCGCCCGCCGTTGCTGCTCCTCATAGCTGCGGGCACTGGCGATACCGGCCGAGAGGTGACCGGCGACCAACTCGATGAATCCGCGGTAGCCCTCGTCCAGCACGCGGTACTGGTTCAGTCCGGTCACCAGAAATCCGTACGGTGCGCTGCCCGACTGCTGCAACGGCACCACCAGCGCCTGCGCGGGCGGCTCGGACCAGTCTCCTGCCGGCAGGCCGACGAACGGGGCGCCATCGAGCGGCACGAGCACGGACTCCCCACGAGCCGGCTCTTCCACCGGCCAAATGTCGCCGGAACCGTGCAAGGTGGCGGGGGCGGTTGCGTGCCCGCCGGGCATCCCGGTCGTGCCCGCGAGCTTCGCGGAGCCGTCGGGCTGGAACAGGTAGGTCAGCGTGAACGGCAGATCCTGCAGGTTGCGGCCCAGTTGCTGGTCCACGAAGGTCAGCATTTCCTGTTCGGTGCGGACCACGCTCGGATCGGATCCCAGGTCGCGCAGCGTCGCCATCCGCCGCCCACCGATGACCCGCTCGGTCTCCTCGCTGACCACGCACAGCATGCCGACCACCGCGCCGTCGTCGTCACGCAGCGGACTGTACGAGAAGGTGTGGTAGCTCTCCTCCGTGTAACCGGACCGCTCCAGGAACAGGAGCAGACCTTCGTCCCAGGTCGCCCGTCCCGTGGTCATCACGGTGTCGATCCGGGGGCCGATGTCGTCCCAGATCTCCGCCCACACCTCACTTGCCGGCCGGCCCAGCGCCCGAGGGTACTTGCGGCCCAGCGTGTCCCGTCGGTAGGCCGCGTTGCAAAAGAACGTCAGTTCCGGACCCCATGCCATCCACATGGAGAACCGCGACGACAGCAAGATGCTGACCGCCGTCTGCAGACTCTGCGGCCACTGGGCCGGAGGGCCCAGCGGGGTCGACGCCCAGTCCACCTCGGCGAGGTCCCGGCCGACCTCCGCCTCGGCGGCGAACACGCCGGAACCGGCCGTCACCGCCTGCTCGTGTTCAGCGTCTCGCGAACGCGCCACTGGACACCCTTCCCCTCACGTCCTCACCACACCGCCGCACCGGTTGCCGCACCTCGTGACGGGCAGCACTCGCGTCGCCTCGGAATACAGCACGTACGGACACAGCCGGACGACCTTGTTCCACGAGGTCGTCGCTGCCGGACTTGCCCGCGGGTACTGACAGCTTCGTAGGATAAGCCAGGCTGCCCCAGGCACCTCGCCGCAGGCGGTATCACGACGGACGCACAGCAAGGAGCAGTAAGGGTGGCAGCAAGTCCTTTGCAGGTCCCCCTGCCGCGAGCGTCCGACGAGGGAAGTCGCCTCGACGCGGTCCGGCGCTACCAGATCCTGGACACGCCGCCGGACGGCGCGTTCGACAGGATCGCGGGCCTGGCTGCCCGGATATTCGACGCGCCCATGGCCACGGTGGCGATCGTGGACACCGACCGAGTGTGGTTCAAGGCCGCCCACGGACTGACCGGCGTCACGCAGATACGCCGCGATCCGGGCCTGTGTTCCTCCGCCATCCTCCACGGCGAACCCTATGTGGTCACCGACGCCGCGACCGATGCCCGCGCGCTCGCCAACCCCCTCGTCCAGGGCGACATCGGCGTCCGCTTCTACGCCGCCGCGCCCATCGTCACGGCCGACGGGCAGCGTCTGGGCACGGTCGACGTCCTCGACACCCGACCGCGCAAGCCGACCGATGTCCAACTCGACGCCCTGCAGGACCTGGCCGCGCTGGTCATGGACGAACTCGAGCTGCGCCTGTCGGCCATCCGCACCGTCGCCGCCGAACGCGACCGGCGTACTGAAGCCGAACGCCTCGCCCGGACTCTGCAGCGCACCCTGCTGCCCCCGGCCCTGCCGATGGTCCCCGGCCTGCAGACGGCAGCCGCCTACCACACGGCCTCCCCGCACGAGGTCGGCGGTGACTTCTACGACCTGTTCCCCCTCGACGACGGCCGCTGGGCCTTCTTCCTCGGGGACGTGTGCGGCAAGGGCGCCGAGGCCGCCGCGCTGACCTCTCTGACCCGTTACACCCTGCGCGCCGCAGCCATCTACGACCCTGACCCGTGCGCCGCGCTGTCCAACCTCGACAGCGTCCTCAAGGGCGAGTACCAAGGCAGCGACCCCCGCTACTGCACGGCGGTCTTCGGCGTGCTGCAGCCCCTTGCCGACGGTTCCTTCACCGTCACCCTCGCCGGCGGCGGACATCCCTCGGCCCTCGCAGTACGCGTCGACGGAAGGGTGGAGCCGATCTCCACCGCCGGCGGCCAACTCGTGGGCATGCTGCCCAACCCCCAGTTCGTACAGACCACCACGCGGTTGTCACCGGGTGAGAGCCTCCTGCTCTACACGGACGGTCTCACCGAGGCACGCACCCCGGAGGGCACCATGCTCGACGAGGACGGACTCACCCAGCACCTGCTCTCCATGTACGTCCACGCCGAGGACCGCTCCGCCGACGGATTGCTGGGCTCCGTCGAAGCACTCCTGCACCGCCTGGGCGACGGCGTCAGCGACGACACCGCGCTGCTCGCCCTGTCCGTACCCGCACAGCCCCGACCCCGCACTCAGGAGAAACGGTGACCGAGCCCGAACACCTGCTGACCGTCACCCCGCGACACACCCCCGCCGGTCCCTTCGTACTGGAGGTGACGGGTGAGTTGGACCACCACAGTGCCCGACTCCTGACCCAGGCCGTCAAAGAAGCCCCCTTCGACAGCCATGGTGTGATCATCGACCTGTCCGGGCTGACCTACTGCGACTCCACTGGAATCACAGTGCTCCTCACCGCCTACCGACGGTCACAGGAAGCCGGCTCACCGCTCAGCCTCGCCGGCGTCAACCCGGACCAGATGCGCGTCTTCCAGGTGGTCGGACTCGACCAGGTCTTCACCTTCCACGCCACCGCTCAGGAGGCCGTCTCCGCCCTGCAACGTTGATCCCGCGCGCCGCTGTCCACACGCTCGGTTTCCAGCCGGCCACCGAGCGTCGTGTCCCAGTGCCCCGGCAGTGGATACAGTGTCCGGTACACGGTTGTCCGGTCATGCGGGGAACACGGCACGGGGATGCCCTGAGCAGGCCGGATCGACAGGGGGAGGGTTGGAGGCCGGGGTGATCACGTACGAGGGTACGGACCGCCGGGTCCAGGACATGGACCATGGTGATCACTTGTGTCTGGCGTTCACCGACGATGCCGAGCAACGCCGAGTGGTGACGGCGTATCTGGCGTCCGGCCTGCACCGCGGTGAACGGGTCATGCACTTCGCCGACCAGCTCACTCCTCAAGAGGTCCTCGGCTGGCTGACCGTGTCCGGCACCGACCCCCGCCCGGCTCTGGAAAAGGGCCAGCTCGTGGTGACCACGGCGGACGAGAGCTACCTGGCTGCAGGCTCGTTCGACGCCGACGGCATGGTGGCTGCCCTGCAGCAGCAAGTCAGGGAGTCCCTGGCGGCCGGTTATACCGGGTTCCGCGTAAGCGGCGAGATGAGCTGGGCGCTTCGCCGGGTACCCGGGGCCGATCGGCTCGCTGATTACGAGACCAAGGTCAACCAGGTGTTCGCCGGCCGGCGGGCCTCCGCCGTCTGCCAGTACGACGCCCGCCGCTTCACCCCCGACCAGCTGGACCACCTGCACGGCTGCCATCCGGGGGCGGTCGAGTCCGAGCCGCTCTATCACGACAGCACGCTGCGGCTCGTGCCCTCCTTCCGGGGAGGACGCCGCAGCCTGCGCGTGGTGGGCAGCGTGGACCACCGCACCGCGGACGCCCTCGCCGATGCCCTGGAAACAGCGCTGGCCTGGCCGGGCGACATCCAGGTGGACATGCAGGCGCTGGAGTTCATCGACCTGAGCGGCGTACGGGCGTTGGCCCGCGCCGCCGCGCGGCTGGAGGACGGCCGACGACTGCACGTCGTGGAGCTCGCGCCCCTGCTCTGCCAAGTGATCAGCATGGTCGGCTTCGACGAGACCCCCGCCCTGGTCGTCACCGCCAAGGAGGTCCTCGCGTGACCGACCGCCTCACCGCACCACCCCGGCCGCACCGAGGCAGTGGCCTGACCCACCAGGGGCTCATCTACAGCAGCAGCCAAAAATTCCTGGCCACCACGGTGCCCTTCTGCCTCGAAGGACTCGAGCAGCGGGACGCCGTGCTGGCGGTGACCACCCCCGCCAACATCGACCTGCTGCGACAAGCACTCGGGGACGCCTCCGGGCAGGTCGAGTTCATCGACGCCGACGAGTGGTACCGGGCGCCCGGGCGCACCCTCGGCGCCTACTACCGGTACGTCGACCGGCACACCGGCACGGGGCGGCACCAGCGGGTACGCGTCATCGGCGAGCCTGTCTGGCACGGCAGGGACGCGCTGGAGACGGCTGAGTGGACCCGCTACGAGTCCGCGATCAACGTCGCCTTCGCCCACTGCCCGGCCTGGATCATCTGCCCGTACGACACCCGGGCCCTACCCGAGAGCATCGTGGCCGACGCCCGGCGTACCCACCCGCACCTGGCCGTGGCGGCATCCGCCCGCCCCAGCGACCGCTATGCGGACCCCGTCACCGACAACGGCTGGCGTCGGCCGCTAGCGCCCGTGGCCGGGGAAAGAGAGGGAGCCTTCATGCGCTTCGGAGCCGACCTTTCAGCAGTGCGTTCCACAGTCGCCGAAACCGCTGCCGAGATGGGCCTGTCCGCCGACGGCACCCAGCGTCTCGTGTTCGCGGTCAACGAGGTCGCCACCAACGCCGTCCAGCACGGGGGAGGTACGGGGCACATAGCGGTCCACCGGGCGGGCCGGCGCATCGTGTGCGACGTCACCAGCACCGGCCGCAACAAGACGGACTGGTACCTGGGCTACCTCCCGCCCGACCCGCAGCAGCAACGCGGGCACGGCATGTGGGTGGTGCGTCAGCTGTGCGACCTGCTCGAAGTCCACACCGAACAGGACAGTACGACGGTACGCCTCCACGTCAGCCTCGCCTGAACGGAGAGCACCGGCCCTCCGCCCCGTACCGCCTACCGTGGCATCGGCCGCTCACCGGGCTGAACCACCCGACACCCCGCGCGGACCGACTCGTCCAGCGAGATACGCGCGGTAATACGCTTGCCGGTCGGTTCTCGCTGGACATCGACGTCCTGGCTCAGCGCCGCGACAATCTCCAGACCGTGCTGGCCGACCCGGCGCGGGTCGGCAGGCCGACGCCTCGGCAGCGTCGTGTCACCGTCCCGAACAGTGACGGACAACGTGTCCTCGGCAAGAACCAAGGACAACCCTATAGGCCCGGAACCGTACTTGATCGCGTTGGTGACCAGCTCGCTCACCACCAACTGCGTCGCCTCCACCACGCGCACCGACAGCGTCGGTTCCCTGCCATTCTGCGAACCGGCAAGGAACTGGAGCGCGAAGTCACGCGCGTCGGCGACGCGGAACACATGTCGCTCGAAAGTTACAGAAAGCACCCTCGGACTGTCGCCAGCAGATGCCTGCCAGAATTGTGAACCATTCAGCTCGAACTCACCATCCCGCACAACCGTCGCGTGACTCCCCCGTGGAGCACGGAACACTGACCCGTCCCTCATGACCAGAACACCTGGCAGCCCGATGAGAGTTCCCGCGTGTACTCGGCCGCCGTCAGCACAGTCGTCGCAGAACCGACCGGACGGTTCAGTGGCTGGTGAGCATGCCTTCCCGCAGGCGGGCCAGCAGACGCGAGATCAGCCGGGACACATGCATCTGGGAGACGCCGAGGCGCTCGCCGATGTCCTTCTGGGTGAGCTCCTCGACGAACCGCCAGTGGATGATCTGCCGGTCGCGTTCGTCCAGCTCGGCGATCATCGGAGCCAGGGCATGGAAGTCGTCCACGAGCGCCAGAGCGGCGTCGTCCGTACCGATGAAGTCCGCCAGCGCCGACTCTCCGTCCTCACTGCCGTTGATGGCTGCGTCCAGGGAGGCGGAGTGGTAACCGTTGGCCGCCAGCCGGGCCTCGACGACCTCGTCCTCCGGAAGGCTCATCAGCTCGGACAGTTCCTTGGTGGTGGGATTACGGCCCAACCGGCTGCGCAGCTCCTCGGTGGCCCGGGCCAGCTGGACACGGGCCTCCTGAAGCCGCCGGGGCACGTGTACGGCCCACGAGGTGTCACGGAAGAACCGCTTGATCTCGCCGACGATGTACGGCACGGCGAAGGAGGTGAACTCGACCTCGCGGGTCAGCTCGAACCGGTCGATGGCCTTGATCAGGCCGATCATGCCGACCTGGACGATGTCCTCCATCTCCTCCGGTCCACGGCTGCGGAACCGGCCGGCCGCGAAGCGGACCAGGGACATGTTCATCTCGATCAACGTATTGCGCGCGTACTGGTACTCGGGCGTACCCTCCTCGAGCCTCGTCAGCTGCTCGAAGAACAGCCTCGACAACTCCCGCGCGTCCTTGGGCGCCACCTTCGACGGGTCCGCGATCTCCGGCATTCCCGTGGTGGTGTGCTCGGTGGTCTGTGCGGTCGTCGTCACCATGATGTGCCTCCCAGTCGCTCGGCCTTGCCTCTGCCCGTCTCATCGGCCGACGACCGAGCGGCTACCCCGAACAATGGGGCGCATGCCTCGATCTTGTCCGGCGGGCCATCAAACCCAACGGGTCTGTGCCCAGCACGTCCTGATCTTCGTCCGCTCCACAGGCGCGCCGCCCCGGGACGCACCGACGTTCCGACCTCCCGGGGATGCGCCAACCGGCGTGCGCGTCCACGGCGTAGGGCCGCGGTCCCGCACGCAGGTCGGTCTGCGCCCTGCGGTTGGCGCGGCAGCTGGGCACCTCCACCTGTGTGCTCCGTATACGTCACGGCGGGCGGTCAGCGCGGCGAGCGCCCCTCGAGCCTCTGTTGAGAGCCCAGTCCGGCAGGTCGAACTCGCGGTGCTGCCGGACGGCCGTCTGGATCTCAAGCCAGGCGGTGTGGCCGGGCGTCACAACCGGGCCGGGCGACTGATCCGTATCTCCAGCAACTGCGGCTCGCAGCGTCCTGATCGATGCATGACAGCGCGTGTCGCTCGACCATACGATTCGGTGCCGGGAGCTGCGGCGAGGCCGTTCGGTCAGGCGGTTCTCCGGCACTGGCTGATCAGGCCGCCGAGGAGGGCTTGTCGCGGATTCGGTGGGCCCGGAGGCCGGCTGAAGGTAACGACCACGCCCGGTGGCGGTACCCTCGTGCGCGTCATCCTCCCGGTGGGTGAACACCGGTGAGCGTCCCCGTCACCGTCCTCATCGTCGACGACCATCCCGTCTTCCGGGCCGGAATGGCCACCGTCCTCGCCGATTTCCCCGATGTGACGGTCGTCGGAGAAGCGTCCGACGGCGCCAAAGCCATCACTGCCGCCGACCAGCTGCGGCCGGCGATCGTGCTCATGGACCTGCGCATGCCGAACGTCAACGGCCTGGAGGCCACGGCCCAGATCACCACGGCCTGTCCGGAGATCGCCGTCCTCATCCTGACCATGGACGAGGACGACGACTCGGTCTTCGCCGCCCTGCGCTTCGGCGCACGTGGCTACCTGCTCAAGGAATCGGACGGCGCCGACGTCCACCGTGCCCTGCTCGGTGTCGCCCGCGGCGAAGCGGTCTTCGGCCCCCGGATCGCCCAGCGCGTCCTGTCCCACTTCGCCGCTCCGCCCGCCGCCAGATCGCCTCTCCCCTTTCCCCACCTCACCGACCGCGAACGCGAGACCCTCGACCTGATCTCCCGCGGCCTGGACAACGCGTCCATCGCCCGCCGCCTGTCCCTGTCCGAGAAGACCATCCGCAACCGGGTCAGCGACGTCCTGGCGAAACTGCACGCCCGGTCCCGAACAGAGGCAGCGGCCCTCGCGCGGGACGCAGGCCTGGGACATCCCCGTCACTCCGCGTGAGCGCAGGCGCGTCTGATCCTCGGATCGCTCATGTGCTACGCGTCTTCGCACGAGTGCCGTTGCGGCTGTTGCCGTTGTTCTTCCCGGCCGGATCGTGCTTCTCGCAGCCGACATGTTCGGTGATCTCGTCCTCCAGCACGGATTCCAGCACGCACTTGGTCCACCGCTGGAGCAGTCCGCCCCCGCCGGTCAACGGGTCAACGGCAGGCTCTCGTTGCAGGCCCGGTCGACCAGCATCGCGACGGGCTGTTCGTCCGGCGCGACCGACGGCATCACACCACCGGCCGGCTCCTCGACGAGCTCGTGCCCGATCGTCGTCTCTCTCACGTGGCGCCTCTCCTTGATCAGCAGATCCGCCGCTGATCGGACACTCCCGCTGCTGAACGAGTCGGGTGGCACCGCCTCGGCCTTTGCGATCACCCCGACCACGCTGATGCGGCGGGGGGCGGGCCGAAGCCGCGGGCCGCCCCCCGCGGGCCCCCCCGGGACGGGTTGTGGGTGACCCCAACCGGCAATTGCCAGGCC
>NZ_JBHXQZ010000004.1:96278-141906 GCF_042717095.1 Streptomyces sp. NPDC058632
TGTTTTTTTCGGTTGGGGGCGCCCCCGCCGGGGCTTGTCCAACCCCCCCCCCCGGTTTCTGGGGGGGGGCTGGGCCCTGACGCCGATGCCCGCCGCCGGCTTCCCGCCGGTTCAGCTGTAAGGGATCACCAGTACGGACTTGTCCGTGCCCGTCTGGAGCTTCGAGGTGCCGTTGCCGATAGCGCTCCACACCTCGAGGCGTACGGTGCCGCCGTCCAGATCGCCCGGTGCGCCCGTGGACGTCCTGAGACCGCGTGCCTGCGTGTACTCCTCCCATCCGGTGACCGGGTCGGTCGCGAAGTAGTGGTACGTCTCGGTCCGGTCGAAATCACCGTCGCCGGTGAAGTCGTAGCTGATCCGGGCCTGCTGACCGAGCCCGACCGTGCTGCCCGCGTCCACCTGGAGCCGGAAGGCGGTCTGTGTGCCCGGGGTGAGCGTGCCGTCGACGCCGCGGACCTCGTAGACGAGGGGCTGGTACGGAGTGCCGTCGTGGTTGACGCCGCCACCGGAGGCGATGGTGTCGCTGCCCGCCGTGCCGCCGCTCGCCGTGGTCAGGGCGCCACCACTGCGCAGCTGGAAGGTGTTGCCGGTCGGCGGTTCCGGGTCGGGGTCCCCTGAACCGGTCCCGGTACCGCTCGCGGTGGAACGGGCCGGCACGGAGAGGGTCTTGCCGTCGGAGAAGGTGACGGTGCGGGCCGTCGGTCCGTGGTTGTGGGCCGCGTAGGTCCGGGTCGTTCCCTTGGTGAAGACGGCGGAGGTGGGGATGTCACCGGTCACCGTGGCGTCCGGGGCGCCGAGGGTGTCGAGGGTGTTGATCCAGTGGTAGGTGTGCGCCTTCGACTCTCCCTGTTCCGGGGTGTAGCCGGCGTGGCCCGCGTCCCATTTCGTCTTGGCCGCAGCCGGGTCGGCGAAGGACTGGAACTCCCAGAGGATGTCGCGCCATTCGACGGCCGGGCCGCCGTTCTCCCGCTCCATCTCGTCGATGTTGCGCCGGATCGCGGCCTTCTCACCGCCGAGGTGGAGCGATCCGCCGGTCACGGGCAGGACGTTGATGCCGTGGATCTCCTCGGGGTTGGCGGTCCACCAGGTGGCGTAGGCGGCGCCACTGCCCCACACCATGCCGGCTGTGTCGTGACCGAAGGAGGAGGGGAAGACCTGCTCGTCTGCGTCGAACCAGTACTGGGCGATCGACTCCGACTCGGTGGTCAGCAGAAAGGTGCCGAGGTCACGCAGCGAAGTGTCGCCGGTGGCGGAGCCCCACAGGACGAGGGCTGCGCTGAGGTTGGTGGACTCGGAGGAGGACTCCTGGTTGTTGCCGGCGGCGAAACCCTGATGGCCGGAGGCCCAGCTGTGGCCCGCGTAGACGTCGAAGCCGCGCAGGAAGGGGAAGGCGGTGTCGGTGCGGCTGGGGTTGGCGGCATCCCGTACGAGGGCCTTGACCATACCGCCCCAGGCGGAGTCGGCGGCCCATCCCTGGTCGTACTGGGCGACGATCGCCGCCGCGTAGACGTAGTAGCTGTAGTGGAAGTGGTGGTCGTTGAGCTCGGTGTCGCTGCCGTAGGAGGCGGGGTAGCCGGTGAGCGTCTTCCAGTCCTTGTCGTAGCTGAACTCGTTCGCGCCTCCCGCCGTGAACCAGTCCTGGAGTTTGCCCTTCATCAGGCCCAGAAGCCTGTCGCGGATGCCGGTTTCGCCGATCTGGTCGGCCATCGGGACGAGCTGGGCGAGACGGCCGAGGGCCTTGCCGGTCCAGTAGGTGTCGGAGGCTCCGGAGAAGGGGTCGGCTGCGTTCACGACCTCGTTCAGGTAACCGCGCAGTCTGGCGGTGTCCACGCCGTTCGACTTGGGCAGCGCGGGCAGCACCGCCGCTGCCTTCTGGCTCGTGGTGAAGGAGGCCGACTCGCGGACCTTCATGGTGCCGCGCGGTGAGACGTAGGTGTAGGAGGTGAGGGGGTCCGTGGTGTTCAGCCACTGGTGGCGGTAGAGGGCCTGGAGCGTGCCGCGCTCTGTTCCTTCCTTCGCCTCGGTGGTGAGCGTGTAGGTGGCCCTGACGGTGCCACCGGTGTAGCTCCAGGTGGCCTTGGAGCCGGTGACGAAGCTGTAGGCGTACTTCTTGAAGGTCGCCAGCGCGCCGGTGGACGGCAGCACGGCGACGGAGAAGTAGTCCTTGGAGCCGAGCCCCGCGGTGACGGTGGAGCCGGCGACGTTCCAGTCACTGCCGGTCGGCGCGAAGAGGGCGTAGTGGTGCCCGGCGACGGTGATGCCGAGGACGTTGCCCTGGTCGGCGAAGACGGTGGGCGCGCCGGCGGTGGTGATCTGGGCGTTGCCGCCGGAGCCCTTGGCGTAGACGAACGGGGAGCCGTGGCCGATGGTGGTGCGCAGGGTGCGGGCGCCGTCGGACCATTGGGGGGTGACCGTCCAGTCGGACCAGTCGTCGGCCTTGGTGTCGGGTGAGTTGAGGCCGGTCAGTCCGATGGTGAGGTCGCGCTTGTGGGCGTACTCGTACTGGCGGCCGTCACCGACGATCGCGGGGGTCGTCGGGTAGCCGACGTCGAGCCCGCCGGCCGTGGCCTGGTAGGTGAGGGGGTGTCCGTACATGGGGGTCGAGTACGGGTTGTCGCCGTAGCGCTGGAAGGCGAGGGAGGACCACCAGTCGTTGGTGGGCACGGGCCGGTTCCGGGCGGCGGCGGTCAGCTTGGGCGTGACCGGCGTTCCTGTGTTGGTGGTGGGGCCCGACGTGCCGGGGGGCCGGGTGTCGGAGTAGCTGCCGGAGCCCACGGGGACGGTGGCGGCGGCCGCCGGTACGGCGGCCGGGCCCAGGCCGACGACGGCTAGGGCTGAGGCCAGAAGCAGTACTACTGCCGGCCTGGTACGGGGGGATGGCATGCGGCACCTCAAGTCATCACAGGAAGAGGGTCTGAGAGCGCTCTCAGATGGCCGGAACGTAAAGCCCCTGTAATGCACGTGTCAATACATTGAACACAGTGGGCAGTTGGCGCCGCCACATGGGCCGCTGTCCGCCTCGGTGCCAACGCACTCACCGCACAGGCCCTGCCTGCGGATCCTTCGACTACCGGGGCGAGAAGATCCTGAAGCGTGCCCTCCTCGCCCGCGCCCGCGCGGTCGCCGCACGGATCACCTCTTGCACCGACGACCCGGCGCGCACCCCCACCAGCTCGTCATCGGCAGCCCCCGCGCCCTTGTCGGCCTTCCCCCCGCCGCGGGCCCCGCCGGCCGCCGACCCGCACGACGACGGGGCCACGGTCACGGAAATCGCGGCCGGGTGAGGTTTCTTCCATCCGGGCCGCTCCACCGCCCTCTACCGCGGCGCCCGTCGCCGGCCCTCACGTCAGACCCTGCTGGACGACTGACACCGGCCGCCCGCCCTCACCCGCCTCAGCCGGCCACGAACTCCGACTCCCACGGCCGCGGCCCCACGCCGTCCTGCCAGCGCAGGAGTTCTTGACCGTCCATGCACACGATGCCGCACTGCTCGGCGTACTCGATCGCGGGAGCGGTGAAGTCGCTGGTGGTGACCACGACGGCGACATCGGCCCCGTGAACGGTGAAACAGGTGCCGCCGAACCGCTGCATGTCCTGAGAACCGACTCGGTTGGCGTCGCAGTACCGCTTGCACTGGATGACGACCAGGCGCCCGTCCGGCGTCCTCGCCACGACGTCGGCGCCCAGGTCGCCGGCCCCGCCCACGACGTCCACGTCGAGGCAGCCGTCGCGTCGACACAACTCGGCTATCGCCTGCTCGAACTCTGCGGGGTCCAGCGCCTCGTAGGCGATCTCCCCGGTGTCCGCGGACACCTCGTTCACGGGCTCAAGGAGGGGGACGGTCCGTTCCACGTCGAGGCGGCCGCCGCAGGGATCGGTCCGTGCTGCCACGGGGCCGGCGGCAGGAGCCGGTGGAGCGGTGTCGAGGGCTTCGACCGCCGTCTCCGTGGCCTCTTCCAGGGCTTCCGCGGCGTGGCGCGCGAGCCTCGCTGCCGATACCCGGCGCCTTCTGCGGCAGCCGGCCACGACACCGCCGGTGCCCACGAGGACGAGAACGACGGCCCAGGCGGGACGGCGTTCGGCGGCGGCCGTCGCGGTACGGACGACCGTGCCCACCAGTGTCAGAATGACGGCGAGAAGGACGAAGTACAGGGCCGTCGACCGGAGTTCGAACCGGCGGGAGCGGCGCACGGAACGTGAAGCACGTGCGGGTACGGCCATGGTGATGCTTCCTCTCCAGGGACGCCAACGAAGATCAAAAGGCGTCTGCCCAGGTACGGAAGGTTCTATCGAGCCGGTACGACCACCCGTGTCACGGTGCTTCCACACCGTCGACGCGGCCCGCGCCACTGCGCCGGCTGTATCGCCGCATGAAGAACCGCTGCCACTCGGACGGCTCCCGCGTGCGCTCGCCGAAGACCGAGAACGTACGCGCCGCAAGGGTCGCGGGTATCCGACCGCCTTCATTGCCCAGATGGCCGCCCTGCCCAGCCGCCCCGGCAAACACCATTGCAGTACTGGTCTCAATGCCGTGTGGTTGGCGTCGGGCGTCCGGCGTCATGAAGTACCCCTCAGGTCCCTGCACTTCCGTTCTATGCCGCGAGGCCCAGTCGTTGGTGACAGCGGACCCTCGCCCGGTGTGGCGTGAGGCAGCCGATGGCCGAGTGGATCCGCTCCCGGTCGTCATGTTCCGCGGTCCACCGGAATACGTCCTGCCGAGCCTGCGCCCCGGCCCCCGGACTGTCGTGCCGATCTCGGCTTTCAGGACGGCGAAAAACTCTCCGCCGCGGCATTGTCGAAGCATGAACCGGTCCGGCCGGTACTCTGCCGGATGGATGTCCAGCTGGGTGCGTATACGACCGGCCTTCGACCTGGACCACGACCTCCCGCGTGCGCAGGCCGACCGGCGTCGCCGGACACAGCGACCCCTCGGCCGTCGGCAGGCAGATGATGTCCCCGACGGGTTTCATCCCCGGCATCGGCGCCGCGAAGTCCCGCGGAATGAGGTCCGGCACGGAAAGCACGGTGCGGTTCCGCTTCGTCGAGGACCGCGGCTTTTGTCGCGTTGCCCCAACGATCTCACGCTCCCGCATGATCCACGCGACCCGTTTGCGGTTCACGACCCGGCCCTGACGGCGCAGTTTCTGCGTGATCCGGCGGGCACCGTAGGCACCCCGGGAATCGGTGTGGTTCTCCCGGATGCGACGGGCGAGGTCCTCCTGCGCGTCCGCCTTCTCCTGCCGGGCCTCCTTGTCTCCGTGCCAGGTGCAGTAGCCGGAACGGTCCCGGCCCAGGACGCCACACACCCGCTCCACGCCGTGGACGTTCCGGCTCTCGTCGACGAAACAGCGAGCGGACCACCATATCGACATCCTCGAGCAGGCGGGGCAAGAGCCCTTCCGCATCGGTCGCATCGACACGGCAGACAGGTCCTGGACGGTCGTGCTCTGCCTCAATGCCGCGGCAACAGCAGTGGTGACCTGCGCGGGGGCCGCCCTGTCCCGCACCCCGCAAACGCTGCACAACCACCGCAAGTGACAACAAGTCCGCCTTTGTGAACGTCGGAAGGACCGCCGTAGCCGCAGATCAGTCCGCGTACACGACGATCAGGCACAGAGCCGCGAACGGCACGACGGACGAGCCGAGCAGCGTCAGCACTGCCGGAACCGCCGCCGTCAGCCGCTCCCTGCCCTTGCGCCGGCCCGAGCGGAACACCACGCGGGCCAGGACGGGCGGCAGCGCCACGAGGGCGAGGAAGATCACCGGCACCGAGAGCCGGCTGAACGCGGTGGTGCCGGTGTCGGTGACCATGTGCCAGGCGGTTGCGCCGAAGACGGCTGCTGGGCCGGCCAGCAGACCGAACGAGAGGACCGACGCCAGGGCGACGGTCAGTCCTTCGGTCAGCCGCTCGGCACGCGCACGCTCCCGGCGCACTTCCGTTGTCCCGCTGTCCCTCATGCCCATCCCCAGGTGCCGCAGTTCGGTGTCACCAGTGCTCCGGTCGAGCCGCTCAGCCTGTGGCCGGCAGAACGACAGCGCAGGGCCCCCAAGGCCGCGGACACGATGATCTCATGGGCCCACCGGCCCGTCGGCGTCCTGTGCAGCTCCGTACGGCTCGCGTTCCGCCCGGCCGGCAAGCGCGAGACCGACCGCGGCCGGCGTCGAGCCCAGGCGCTCTGTCCAGCGGCTGTGCCTCCGGGGCAACCCCAACCCCGGCATCTGCTCGACGAACGTACGCCGTCCGCGAGATTCCACACCCCCGTTCCCACCTGGGAGTGTGGGTCAGTAACGAGCAAGCGGCTCCGTTGCTGCGACCGGCGGATCGGTTGCGGCAGCCCTGTCCGGGCCTGTGGGGCTCTGGCGGGGCCGTGTCGGCCGGGTGTCCGGCCTGCAGGGCTCGTCACGTGGCCGGGGAGGCCCGGCCGGTCGGCCGGCCAGGGCGGCGGTCCCTGCCGTCCTTGTGTGCCGGAAGATCTTGCGGAGGTTGTGGCAGGCGGCCAGCAGACGCCACTCGCCGCGGGCGCCGTCTTCGCCGCGCAGGAGGAGCTGGCGGCCGTTCTGGCAGGACATGATCTGTCCGAAGACGGGTTCGACTATGGTCTTGCGGCGGCTGTAGACGGCTCGTCCGGGTTTGGTCCGCAGCTTGCGGGCCATGCGCTCCTTCAAGGTCGCGTCCTTGAGGGTGCGTCCGCGAGGTGCGGGTGGGACCTGCTCGTCGCGGGCAGGACGGCCGGTGGCCATGAACGTATCGTTTCCGCAGGCGAGTTGGCGGTCCCGGGCGGCTTCGAGGTTGGTCTCGGAGGCCGGCGGCGTTCTTGTCCCCGGTGTGACGGCGGGCCTTGCCGGCTGCCTCGGCCTCGATCTGGGCGCGGGCGGCCTGCAGGCGTGCGAGGCGCTTCTCGCGACGGTCCAGTTCGGCGGGCAGGTCGGTGTCCTTGTCGTCGATGCCGAACCTCTGATCCTCGGCGGTGTCGGTGGTCTCGGCGTAGGCGAGCAGGGCGGTGGCCTTGGCCCTCAACTCGGCGATCTCGACCTCGATCCGTTCTTCCTTGTCGATCAGGCGGCCGTAGCTCATCGCCTTGCGCTTGGAGGCGTTCGCTTCGAGCTTGGTGCCGTCCAGGGCGACGCAGCCCGTCTTGACCATGCCGGGCTTGGTCGCGAGGCGCAGCGACTGGGTGAACAGGTCGGCCAGGGCGTTGAGGTGACGGCGGCGGAACCGGGCGATGGAGCGGAAGTCCGGGGCCTGGTCGGCGGCCAGGAACCGGACCGCCACGTCGTCGGCGCATTTGCGCTCGATCGCCCGGCAGGAGCGGACACCGGTGGTGTAGCCGTAAATCAGCAGGCGCATCATCAGCCGGGGGGCATGGGGCGGGTAGCCGCGCTTCTCGGTGCAGTCGGCCAGGATCGGGGAGAGGTCGAGTACCTCGTCGGCCAGGTCTGCGACGAACCGGGCGAGGTGGTCCTGGGGCAGCCAGTCGTCCAGCGAGGGAGGCAGCAGCAGGACCTGGTGCGGGTCGAACGCCCGGAACGCCTTGTCCACCGCCGCCGGACGGTCCTGCCGCCGCTTCGTCTCGAGCGGATCGACCTCGACCAGTCCATCCCCGCCACGCATACCGGGATCATCTCGCACGAAAGATCACGAGACGCAGGCGGGTTGCCCGTACTGAGACACGCTCCTAGCCGACCTGCTGCAATGCCCAGTAGTGCGGCTCGATGGGGGCCTGCCTCACCACGAGTCGACCGGTTACGTCGGGACTGTCCACCAGCTTCCCCCACGAGCCGGATCGGTCGCCGGGGGTGTGCTCGATGTCGGCCCACACCACGCTGCCGGGCCCGGCGGAGCCGTAGAAGACAGTCCACTCGGCGTACTTGTCAGCGCAGTTGTTGACCGCCACGCGGTGCTCCGTCGTCACGCTCAGGCAGGTGCGCGGGTTCGAGCCCGGCGCGGAGACCTCCATTGTTCCGTTGGGGCGTTGCCGTACCTGCCAGTTCGCCGAGGTGGACGCGTTGTCCGTGCAGGCGCCCAGCGACACCATGCCGATACTCCCGTGCGTTTTGGGCCAGACCAGGCACTTGCCGTCCTTGAGAGCCGCGAACCGGTAGACCCCGTCGACGATCGGGGCGGCGTGGGCGGGTTGTGCGAGTGACGCAACGGCCGCAACCGCGGCGGCCATGACGGCGATGACGCGTGAACGCATGGGATGGGACTCCTCGAACAGTCGTGGTCGAGCCGATCGCACGGCACAGACGTGGCCGATGCACATTCCGCCGGAGACGGCGGCGGCACCGATCCTGGAACACCGGCCCGCCCGGTAGCAGCCTGCGGTGGCCGCGGCCACTCGTCCGGCTGAGCCGCATCACCCAATGGCGTGACGGCTCGGGGCTGTGGCCTCGCCGACGAGAACCCCATGAACACAAGCCCGCGGGAGCGGGCATACGCCGGGGACGCAGCTCGACGGTGTCCGCCGGGCGCGCCGAACCATCATGCGTCGGAGGCGTTTTGCGCGGCCGGAAATCCACCGGACCGTTGTCCCGGAGCCGCTGATGCGCGCCTCTACCGTGCGGGCATGCTCACCATGCGCTGGATGCGGCGTTTGCTGGTGTCCGGGCCGGCGGCAGTCCTCGCGGTCGGGGGCGGAGCGAGTCCGGCCCTCGCGAGGTCTCCAGTCCCCGACGCCACCACGCATACCGGGATCATCCCGCACCAATGATCACGAACCGTAGGCGGGTTGCCGGTTACCGAGACACGCTCCTGGGCGGTGACTCGATCCGCCTGAACGTCTTGGCAAACGGGTGTTGAGAGCTTCCCGTCCAGGACACAGCACGGACCCAAGCTGGCCAACCGGAGCGCCATGGCTCGGCCACTGGAATACCCGGAGGCCACCCGCCAAGCGCCCCCACCGGGAGATGTCGGGGTTTCAGCTGTCGTCATCGGCAGGCTCCGGCTCCCGTACGTACCAGAGGTCGAGCACGTAACTCTCCCGCGTGGGGCACTCCGCCCAGGCCTGACCGATACGGTCCGGGGACCAATGCTCAGCGGCACCCTGCGCGATGCACCAGTTGTAGTAGTCGGCCGTCTCCTGCCGTCCGGTCCATGAGGCATGGCCCTCGTAGACGCCAGGGCGCGGGAGTTCTGTGCCACCGGCCGGCCCCATGGTGAACTGGTTGACGACGAGCTCCCCGGTCTCCGCTTCCAGGGTCACTCGGGTGTGGCCCTCACTTCCAGCGAGGGCCGGCTGGGGGACGTCCCAGATCCGAAGCGTGATCTGTACGGGGATGTCGGGTTGGAGGCTGTGCAGGTACAGGTGGTAGCCGTTGCCGGCCACCACCTGGCTTCGTGAGGCTTTCAGAGTGTCGTCATCACCGAGGTGGGCGTCGGCGTCGTACACCTCGACCACGCGCCGGTCGGGGCGTGCCATGACGGTGTACTCGGTGATGAGCGACATGGCTGCTTCCTCGGGAGGCCATGGGGTGGTCTTCACGTGGAACGGCTCGCCGTCGAGCATACGGTTGACCGTGTACATCGAGTTGAGGCGATGGCTGCTCGGCGGTTGGTTGCCTGCTTGTCCTCTCCTCGACATCACCGAGTCCGTCAGCCAGCAGCATGTCCACCGCGCCCGGATCCGGGTCGCCGCCGAACGCCGCCGCGGCAGGGACGAGGTGGACCCCGCGTCCGCGCGCCGGGTCGTCGAGGAGTTCCTCGCCGCCGCCACGTCGGGGCGCACCGAACGGCTGGTGGCGCTGCTCACCGACGACGTGACCGGAGCGGCCACAGTGATGATCCTCCTCATGCCCGGAGAATGATCCTCGAGCCGCGAAGGGACGCCGGGGCGCCCAAGGGAGGTGCGGGTCGTGGGCCGCGCGGTCGCGCGGGCTCACCCCCACCACGGGGGGCGAGCGTCCGTCTCGGTGCCGATGGGAAAGCGTGCCGGGGTACGGCTCCCAGGCCCCCCGGCCCGTGGCCTGGTCCCGCAATGCCGGCGGCGCGGGCGTCGGTGAGGTGATCGCACGAGTGGTTCTCCTAGGCGGTGTGGTGCCTTCTCGGCGTGCGATCGACGGGGAACGGACGAGCGGGGCGAGCAGGCCCGCGGCACATGCCGGGCACCCCAAACACTTTCCGTGCGTGCTCCATCAGATGTGGTGAACCCCGCAGGTCAGAAGAGTGATGCGCCCGGGTTGCCCCCCATGATGGCGTCGTCTCACCCGCCCCTCACGCAAGGAGGACGACCATGTCCGAGACGACCGAGCCCAACGTCGGTTCGTTCACCCTCGGCGGGCCGCTGACCGCCGAACCCGCCGGACCGATCGAGGTACCGGAGCACGGCGAGTGGACCCTGCCCAACGGCTTCGCCTGGGTCTTCCCCGGCGGGGGCGACCGCGGCGGTCTCGTCCGGCCCGTGATCATGGCCGACGGCTTCAACCTCGGCAGGAGCAAGCTCGACGCGCTCTACCAGGGGCTGGAGAGCGGCTACCCGTTCATCAGCGAGCTGCGCCGCCGCGGCAGGGACGTGATCCTGCTCGGTTTCGAGGAGCGCAGCGCGTCGATCCTGGACAACGCGCAGGCGGCCGAGGCCGCCGTCATGCGGGCCATCGCCGAGCAGCAGGGCGACGCCCGCCTGGTCGTCGGCGGCTTCAGCATGGGCGGCATCGTCACCCGCTACGCGCTCGCCCACATGGAGTTGCAGCGGATGGACCACCGGACCGCGCTGTACTTCTCCTACGACAGCCCGCACCGCGGCGCTTCCATCCCGGTCGGCGTGCAGGCGTTCTCGCACTTCATCCCGTTCCCGAACGACTTCGCGAAGCAGATGAACAGCCCGGCCGCGCGCCAGATGCTGTGGCAGCACTACGACAAGGACACCGGCAAGATCGGCGTCGCCCCGGAGCGCACGGAGTTCCTGGCCGACCTGGAACGGCTCGGCGGCTGGCCGCAGATTCCGATGAAGATCGCCGTGGCCAACGGTCGCGGCGACGGGGTCGGCCTGCCGGACGTGAAGCCCGGCGATGTCGCGCTGCGGGTCGACCGGATCTACCCGGGCACCACCTTCTACACCCAGGCCCAGGGCGACGACGTGACGGCCGCCTACCTCAACCGCAGGTTCCCCAAGACGGAGAAGACCATCACGACCAGCGGCTTCCCGGAACTGGACGGCGCACCGGGCGGAACCCTGCACACCTACAAGATCCTCGCCGACACCATGAAGAAGCTCGGCGGCACGGCGGACCTGCGGCACGAGGACGTGTGCTTCGTCCCCTCGGTCAGCGCGGTCGCGATCCGCGACATCGAGACGCAGGACAACCTGTACACGGCCATCAACGGACTGGACCCGGAGCAGAGCGAGCTGGACGGCTTCCTCTGTTCGTCCACGACCACCGCGCACACGGCCATCACCGAAGAACTGTGCACCTGGCTCATGGACCGGCTCCCCGACTGATCCCCGTCACGCGCCCACCGGGGCTGCCGTCCACTCACACCGGACGGACGGCGGCCCCTTCGTCGATCCGCGCCCCGACCAGCCCGCTCAAACTTCGATGAGAGCGCTCAACCTTCACTGCGAGAGGCCAGTGTCCCGTGCAGTAAAGGTTGATCTTTGCCACGGAAAGTTGACGATCGGCGAGTTCGTGCCATCGAAGTGTGAGTGGTACGGAATGGCGAAATGCGGGTGCGGGGCTATAAGCAGCAGTGATCCGCACAGTCAAGCGATGTGGTCACTCGATCGTGAGTTGTTGCGCTCTCGCGCCCGGTCCGACCCGATGCTCGGAAGAACGGCGCGTGACCGGCGCCGCCCGGATGTCTTGTGGGTGAGGAATACCATGACTCGAGAAGCGGGACGGCGAGACGGCTTGGACGAGCAGGCGGTGCTGCTGATGGCCGGGTTGGCCGATCTTGCGGTGAGCACGCTGGGTTCTGCCCTGGGGACGGTGCGAGGGCTGTTGCGCCGCTCGGACACCGCGGAGCTCGCGGCGGAAGCCGAGAACGAGCTGATGGCGCGTGGGCGCTTGGCGCTGGACCGGTACACAGCCATACCCCCGGCCCACCTGGAGATCCTCGCCCGTCACGCCCTGGCCCGGAAGACCGCCGATGACGTCTGACGGGTGGGCGCCGGCCGCGTTCAAGACCCGCATCGACGAGGTACTGCACCGGTTCGTCGCGCAGGAGGCTGACCGGTTCGCGGCGATCGACCCGCTCCTGGGCCCGGTGGCCGAGCAATTGGAGGCGGCCGTCGCGGACGGCAAACGGCTGCGGGCGGCGTTCTGCTACTGGGGCTGGCGCGCGGTGGGACAGCCGGACAGCGACGCGCTGGTGCGGGCAGCGGCCTCCATGGAGCTCGTGCACGCCGCCGCTGTCGTGCACGACGACCTCATCGACGACAGCCCGCTGCGGCACGGGCGCCCTACCGCGCACATCGCCCTGCGTGGTGCCGTACGCCGTCGCCCCCGCGGCGACGCCGCCGCGCGGTCGCTCGCGATGCTGGTGGGAGACCTGCTGATGGCGCTGGCCGGGCAGTTGTTCGCCACCAGCGGCCTGCCTGCCGCATACCTGGCCCGGGCCCGCTCCCTGTGGTCGGTGATGGCCCGCGAGCTGATCGCCGGCGAATGCCTGGAAATTCTGAGCACCGGAACCGGTCCGGACACGACCGCGTCGCTGAAGGTGGTCCGCTACAAGACCGCCAAGTACACCGTTGAGCAGCCCCTGCTGATCGGCGGCGCCCTGGCCGGGGCGGGCGGGCGGCTGTGCGAGGGCTACTCCGCGTACGGGTTGCCGCTGGGCGAGGCGTTCCAGCTTCGGGACGACCTGCTCGGCCTGTTCGGAGATCCGGAACGCACCGGCAAGGCCAACGCCGACGACGTGCGCGGCAACCGGCCCACGGCCCTGCTGGCAGAGACCTGGCGTCTCGCCGCCGACGGAGACCGCGAACGGCTGCGCGCCCTGCTGGGCCGGCGCCGCCCGGACGCAGATGCCCTGGCCGCGGTGCGCGAGGTGATGCGCCGGCTGAAGGCACCTGACCGCATCGAGGACATGATCAGCACACGCGTCCGGGAGGCACTGGGCGCTCTCCACGAGCTGGACGTACCAGCGCACGCCGCGAGCGCCTTGACCGCACTGGCGCAGTCCGCGGCGGACCGCCTGTCCTGAACTTTTGCACCCCGGTCGGCACAACCACACGCCATGCCCGGCCGTCGGCCCTCCCGCCGGTCGTCGACGGTCCCGAAGAAACAAGGAGCCCCGCCATGACCTGCACCGAGGCATCCATGGACGCCCTACGGCACGCCGGCGACGAACTCGCCGACACCACTGTCGCCGCACTCTTCGAAAGCGGCCAGGTGGGCACGTTCAACACTCTGATGCGCTACGTCTCCAACGCCGGCGCTCCCCTGCCGGACGGGCTGCCCGACGTCGCCCGGGAGTACCTGGAGTCGACCCGTGTCCCGCCGTCCTGGGTGGACTGGGCGGAAATGGAAAAGGCCCGGCTGTTCTTCATCGACAACAACGTGCACATCTCCACCGCGTTGTCCTTCGCCTCGATGCCCGCCTGCTACGTCGTCCCGCACGTGGCGAAACTGCTGTCGGCCGCCCACGGACTGAAGTACCCGGCCAAACGGATGGCGGAGACGGGTCAGTTCACCGTCTACCTGATGCAGCCCGATGCCTTCGAGGCCGGCAGCCGCTTCATCCCTGCCGCCCAGAAGGTCCGCCTCCTGCATGCCTCCATCCGCCACCACCTCAAGCGCGAGAACCAGTGGGACACCACCGCGCTGGGGACGCCGATCTGCCAGGAGGACATGATCGGCGGGCAGATGTTCTTCTCTCTGCTCACCCTGGACAGCCTGCACCGCCTCGGCATCCACATGTCACAGGAAGGCGCCGAAGCCTACTACTACGCCTGGCGGGTGGTCGGCGCCATGCTCGGCGTCGACCAGGACGCCGTCCCCAAGACCCTGGAGGAGGCCCGCGCCTTCCTCGACCTGTACATGATCCGGCACATGGGGCCCTCCGAGGAGGGCTCGCACCTGACCCGGCAGCTCATCGACCTCTACGAGGAAGTGGTGCCCGGTACCCTCTTCGACCCGATCGTCTCCGCCCTCATCCGCTACCTCATCGGCGACACCTGCGCCGACTGGCTCCACGTGCCGCAGACCTCATGGGACACCGTCGTCAAGGCCGTGCCCCACCTCCTCGGCATTCTCGAAACCATCGAAGACCGCTCCCCGCTCGGCGCCTGGGCCCTGGACCGTCTCGGCCACCTCACCACCGTCTTCGAGCTGTCCTCCCTCACCCGGGGACGCGTCATGCACTACGCCATCCCCGAACAGCTCAAGAAGGACTACAACATCTCCAGCACGGTGCCCCACACCCACCGATGGACCCCACCGGCCGCCACAGTCTCTTGACCACCCAGCACTCAGACTTCGGCGGCACACACTTACCGATCGTTTCGGAATGAGGTTCGGAGTCGTCTCCAGCAGATGATGCCGCAGGCGAGTTGGAGCAGGCACAGGCGGAGGTCGGCTCGTATGTCGTAGCGGATGCGAAGGCGCTTGAACTGGTGGAGCCGGGCGAAGGTCCGCTCGACGACCCAGCGGGTCTTGCCCAAACCCGAGCCGTGGGCGGTGCCCTTGCGGGCGATCTTCGGTGTGATGCCCCGGGCCCGGATGAGGCGGCGGTACTTGTCGTAGTCGTAGTCGGCAAACAGCCCGCCCGGCCGATGCCTCGTTCGCCCGCGCCTCCCGCGCCTCCCGCGGATGCGGGGTACCGCGTCCGGCAATGGCATCAGCTGAATGACGACGTGACGGTTTCCGCTGGTCAACGAGATGGCCAAGGGAGTGCCGTGCCGGCAGCGCCTCATGCGGCTGCGGCCGGACACCCGACAAGTCCTGCCGGCACAACCCCCAACCGCCAATCCACAGAACGAACTTCATTTTGAAACGATCATTTAGTACTCCAGTTCGACTTCGCGATCTTGTCAGGGACGCAGCACCCCGGTCGGCGGTAAGTCTGGTGCTGCGCGTATAACGCGTTGTGAATCCAGGGACGCCGCCATGGGGTCACCGGCATGTCTTTGCGTCTTCGTATGCATCGTGCCCGGCCGAAGGGCATGCTGGCCTCCGACCAAGCACCGTCGAAGCTGCGCGGGATGAAAGTGGTGCAGTAAGCCGGATGCCCGTGCAAACAGGCGGGGCAGTAGCCGCAGGAACTGAACGACAGCAGCCCCCGGTCGCCCGGCCTCGCCCGGGTCACCGCGGAACCGACCGCCTCCATCACACCCGCACCCTCGTGGCCCAGCACTGCGGGCATGGGGGTGTGCAGGTGCTCGTCGCGGATGGCGAGGTCGGTGTGACAAATGCCGACACCGCCGATCCGGACCAGCAACTCGTCGGGGTGTGGCGCGTCCACCTGGAGGGTCTCCCAGGCGAAGGTTCCAGTGCCGGGACGGTCAACCGCGGCTTCGGCCTCAGGCATGGCGTCCTCCCCGCGGTGGTGCGCCTTCCGGCCGAGTACCCGGTGCGGGCCTGTTGACCGGCCCGCGCCGCCAGCCCACGGCAATGCCGGGGCCACGGCGTGCTTCCCAGCCCGACCTCAGACCCTGACGACCCGCCCTCAGACCCGCGGCGACGGGTAGCAGGGCCGGCTTCAGCCGGGGGGCAAGCTCTCGCGTGGGAAAGCTTGTCCAGGAATGCCTTCGTCCTGCCTGGTCAGGTTCGGTGACGGAGCTTGCCCGACTCCTGGCCGTGGGCGGCCTCCGGCTTCGTCTGCGGCTTCCTGCCGGGTGACGTCGTCGGCGTGGAACGTGCCGCACGGACGAGTCGCCGGCCGGTCGTGGGCCACCCCGGCGGTCGTCTTCTCCCACCGTTCGGCGGAAGCCTTCGGCCCTCGAACGTGCTCGGTGAGAAGGCGCGTGGGACGGCGTTCGTAGTGCGGATCCGTCCACGGCGGGCTGTTCACCGTCTTGAGTGCACAATTTGACGGACCGCTGCTGCGCCCCGGCCAGGTCGTGGAAGTCTGCCGACGCGAGGACCTGGCCGACGCCTGCACCTCGGTCGGTCTGAGGCGGGCCGCCGTTCTACGGGGCAGTGTCTGTGGCGGCAGGATTGCGGAAGGCGGTCTGCGCCGTGTCGAGGAGGCGGCGCAGGCGAAGACCGTCCGGGGCAATGGCGGTGACCAGGGCGGCCGGTCCGACAAGGGGTGTCAGTACCGCCTGGCCGTCTTGCGAAGGGCTGGCGAAGTATCTCGCCTTCGGGGGATTGTTGTCGTAAGCGGGGTCGACGGTGAGGATTTGCCCGGTCGCTCGGTGGTGGGCGAGGGCGGCTGGGCCGTCCCAGGCCGGGGTGGCTGGACCGTAGTTGGCTTCCTGATTGAGCAGGGTACGTCCACCGCGTCGGACGATGAGGTGTGTGGTGACCTGACCTGGTGGTTCTCCTGTGCGTCCGAGAATCTGCTCTTCGCGCAGGACGAGACGCGCTGTGGGGGCGAGGTGGACGGTCCAGGTCTGCCGTAGATTGCTGCCGACGGTGCTGATCAGGGGCTTCGGTAGCCAGTGGAGTTCTGCGTGTTCTTCCACGGTCAGCTGCACGTCATAGGTGGCGTGGTCGGCCGTGCATCCTTGCAACGCGAGGGTCGCGGCAGCGGAGGTGATGTGCAGAACCGCGCCTGGTCGTGCGATGGCTTCGATGCGCAGCCGGTCGCCGCCGAGGGGGGCGCTCATGGCGCCGACGACGCACACGCGTGCCTCGGTTCCTCGTGAACGCAGGCGTCGTAGTTCGAAGGGACCGTCGCCCTCGAGGACCGGCAGACTGGTGGTGCCGCCTCTGGTGGCTGCCGTGATGCGTGCGGTCGCCTGTACGCCTGCGGCTGCCGACACGGCGGGCCGGGTTGCAAGGGTCATGCCGGGCCTGCCGTCCAGGCCGTGAGGAGTTGGCGAATCCAGTCGGCCACCGGCTCCACGCCGCCTTCGCTTCTGAGGGAGGTGAAGGCGACCGGAAGCTCACCGCGCTGTGCCCTGGCATCGCGGGCCATGCCCTCCAGGTCGGAGCCCACGTACGGTGCGAGGTCGGTCTTGTTGATGACGAGGAGATCGGCGGTAGTCACTCCGGGGCCGCCCTTGCGCGGAATGTCGTCACCGCCCGCGACGTCGATGACAAAGAGTTGCGCGTCGACGAGACCCTTGGAGAACGTCGCGGTGAGATTGTCGCCGCCGGACTCCAACAGGACCAGGTCGAGGGGATCGATCTCGTTCTCCAGCTCTTCGAGGGCCTCCAGGTTGGCGGAGATGTCGTCGCGGATGGCGGTGTGCGGGCAGGCGCCGGTTTCGACGGCTCTGATGCGCTCGGGTGGCAGGACGGCTTCGCGCAGCAGAAAGTCGGCGTCCTCGCGGGTATAGATGTCGTTGGTGACCACAGCGATGGACAGTTGGTCCCGTAGGGCCCGGCACAGGGCGGCGACGGTGGCGGTCTTGCCCGATCCGACCGGCCCGCCCAGACCGATCCGCAGGGCGCGTCGTGTGCCGTTGTGGCGTCGCGGTTCGGCGGCGCTGTAGGTGTGCCGGTGGGGGAATTTCTCGTCGAGGTCATGGCCGAGGTGCATGCGGTTTCCTGCGTGGGTCTCGTGGGTGCAGTGGTCAGGAGGCGAACAGGCGTACCGGCCAGTCGGCATGCTGCTGTGCGGTGATGTCGAGCAGCGGTGCGGAGGCGGCGGGCAGCGCGTCGAGCCCGTGCTCGGGGATGCGCTGGGCTGCGGTGGCGGCTGCGGTGGCGGTGCGGTCGAGGTCGTCGGACAAGTGGGCGAGGACAGCGGTGGCGTCGAACGGGTCCAGGCTCAGCAGCCGGACGGTCGCCATGGCCGGCCCGCTGATCGTTTCGTAGGCCGCCGCATAGGCGGCATCCAGCGGGGTCAGGCCTGCCGACCGGGCGGCCAGGCCCAGGACCACCGGCTGGTGCGCGCCGCGCGGCCGGTGCGCGGCCAGGTGGTCGAGTTCGGCCGACGGCCAGGTGGCACGGGCGGCCCGCATCATCTGTCGGCCGAGTTTGCGTGCGGTGTTCCGCAGGGCCTGCACTGGTGTGCGGGCGTCGGCGGCGGCGTCGAGTTCCAGCGGATCGTGCCCGGCGGCGGCCGCGGCGGCCAGTGCCGCTGTGACCAGGCCCGTGGTGTGCAGCCGTCCCCGGCAGAAGTTCTCCAGCGAGGCTGCGTCCTTGATGAGGCCTGCGGTCACGGACGCTTCGGCCCCGCCGGAGTGCGCGTGGCCTCCGGCGGGGAACCGGCCGTCGGCCAGGACGAACAGCGCGGCGCGGTTCATCTGGTGCAGGTCACCTTCCGTTCCAGCTCTTCGCAGTTCACCTTGCACGTCGCCGAAGTACTTCTTCGACGTCTCAGAAGAGGAAGTAACGCTGCGCCATCGGCAGTTCGGAGGCGTAGGCGCGGTCGACGATCTGGTCGTCGACGAAGGTCGTCACGTCCGTGACCTTCGCGCCCCCGATGACGACTTCGTAGGTGTCGGGGTCGATCGTGACCTCGGGGGTGGCGTCGTTTTCCTTCATGTGCTTTTTGAAGACGCCGCGTGTGCTGGTGATGGCCCTGAACTGTTTGTTCAGCTTGTGCTTCTTGGCCAGGCCGTTCTTGACGGCCCGCTCGGTGACGAAGTTGAAGGAGATGGAGCCGGGGGCCCGGCCTGTCGCTCCCCACATGGGGCGGGGCAGGACCGGCTGCGGAGTGGGGATGGAGGCGTTGGCGTCGCCCACCTGCGCGTAGGCGATCTGTCCGCCCTTGATGACGGTGTGTGGTTTGACTCCGAAGAACTTCGGTTCCCACAGCACCAAGTCGGCCAGCTTGCCGGTCTCCACCGACCCGACGACGGCGTCGATACCCTGGGCGATGGCCGGGTTGATCGTGTACTTCGACACGTACCGGCGGGCACGCCGGTTGTCGGCCGGCAGCGGATCATCCTCCGAGGTCGTGTTCTTGGTCTTCTCGTCCTGCGGTAGATCCTCCTGCAGGAAGCCGCGGCGTACCTTCATGACGTGCGCGGTCTGCCAGGTGCGCATGATCATTTCACCGATGCGGCCCATGGCCTGGGCGTCCGAGGACATGATGGAGATGGCGCCGAGGTCGTGCAGGGTGTCCTCGGCTGCCATCGTGGAGGGCCGGATCCGGGAGTCCGCGAAGGCCAGGTCCTCCTCGACCTTCGGGTTGAGGTGATGGCAGACCATCACCATGTCGAAGTGCTCCTTGACCGTGTTGACGGTCAGTGGACGGGTGGGGTTGGTGGAGGCGGGAAGGACGTTCGGCTCACTCACCATCTTGATCATGTCCGGGGCATGTCCGCCGCCGGCGCCCTCGACGTGGAAGATATGGATGGAGCAGCCGCCGATGGCGTTGACGGTGTCCTTGACGAAGCCTGCCTCGTTCAGGGAGTCGGCATGGAGTGCGAGCTGCACACCGGTCTTCTTGCAGACCTGAAGGCATTTTCTGATGACGGCCGGGGTGGCACCCCAGTCCTCGTGGATCTTGAAGCCGATGATGCCTGCGTCCACCTGGTCGTACATGGACTTCTCGGACATGGTGGCCCCCTTGCCGAGCAGCCCGATGTTGACCGGGAAGGCGTCCAGCGCTTCGAAGGTGCGGGCGATGTGCCAGGAGCCGGGGGTCACGGTGGTGGCCGTGCTGCCCTCTGCGGGCCCCGTCCCGCCACCGATGAGCGTGGTGACACCTGCGGCCAGTGCCTCTTTGACCTGGTCGGGGCAGATGAAGTGGACGTGCGTGTCAATGCCCCCGGCGGTGAGAATCCTGCCCTTGCCCGCGATGACCTCGGTGTCCGGGCCGATGGCGAAGTCGGTGGGCTTGGGGCCGGTGCCGTTGTGAGGACCGGCTTCCTCGTGCAGAGGATCCATCGTCTCCGGGTTGTACGCTTTGCCGAGGGCGACGATGTCGCCGTCCCGGATGGCGATATCGGCTTTGACGATGCCCCAGTGGTCCAGAACGACAGCGCCGGTGATGACCGTGTCGGGCGGTTCGACGGCGAGGTTGCCGGCGGACTCGCGGCTTGCGCCCGGGTTGCGCGGCGCGATGGACTGTCCCATCGACTCACGGATCACCTTGCCGCCGCCGAACACCATCTCGTTGCCGCTGCGTCCGGGGCCGCCCGACCAGTCGTCCTCGATCCTGATCTGCAGCGCCGTGTCGGCAAGCCGGATCCGGTCGCGGGTCGTCGGGCCGAACCGGTCCGCGTACGCGAGGCGGGGCAGCGGATCAGAAGGCTTCGGAGGCCGCTGGCAGCAGGAACAGTCGGGGCACTCGGTCCTGGAAGTCACATCCGCTCCTTGTCGAACGAACCCTGCGTGTTGTCGAGCGAGCCTTCGAGCTTTTCGGGTAGACCCTTGGTCTTGCCGCGCAGACCGTGGACCACGCGCTCACCCTCGATGGGGACGAGTTCGACCTCTTCGGAGATGCCGGGCTCGAAACGTACGGAACTGCCGGCCGGGACGTGCAGACGCTTGCCCCACGCCCTTTCACGGTCGAATTCCAGCCCGGCGTTGGCCTCGGCGAAGTGGTAGTGCGAACCGACCTGGACAGGGCGGTCGGTCGGGTTCTTGACTGTCGACTTCGTGACTTCGCGCCCTTCGTTGAAGACCACTACCTGGTCCTCCTGGCGCGTGGAGCAGTCCACCTTTCCCGGATGGACGATCCCCGTCTCGCCGTCGGCCGCCTCCGGGAAGGGGTCGTGGATGGTGACCAGCTTCGTGCCGTCGGGGAACGTGGCCTCCACCTGTACGTTCTCGATCATCTCGGGGACGCCGTCCATGACCTCCTCCCGCGACAACACCTTCCGCCCGGACGACATGAGCTCAGCAACGGTCCTGCCGTCCCGGGCCCCCTCGAGGACATGCACGATCAACAGCGCCATCGACTCGGGGTAGTTCAGCCGCACCCCCCGGGCCCGCCGCTTCTCGGCGACATCCGCCGCCACGTGAATCATCAAGCGTTCTTGCTCATGTGGAGTCAGGTGCACAGTGCTGCTCCCCCGTGTTCGCTCCTGTCCAGAACTTCCGCCCTGGGCCTGCTTACCGGGACCGGCCGTGCCCGTTTCAGCGGTCCGGGCGAAGCCCTACGACTTGCCCTCCCATGCCGCTGACACACTGCCGCGGTCCGTTTTCGACCGTTCGGCCCCAGCCCGTCGCCCAGCATCATGGTCACGCCGACCCAGCAGAGAGCAACACACTCCACCTATTCGCACCCGAATCAGTGAAAACCTGACCTTGCACTCGCGCTCACTCATTGGCGGTCAACGGAACGCGCAGCAGCCTCACGCGGTCCACATCGCGGCCGATGAGATCTGCCGGCCTTCGCGGCGGCCGGATCCACGAGGAGGGGCGGCTCCACGTGATCCGCGGCGATCCACGCCACGGCGAGGTGGTGGAGTTGCGGGCCGGGGACGCGCACACCCGGCCACGCCCCTGATCGGCCCGGATGAGACGTGGTGTCACAGGGCCATCGGGTCGGGCCGCCACCGGCCGTGCTCAGCGCGCCGGTGGCCCTTGGGGCCCCTGGCGCCGGTCGCCGCTGTGCCGACGGAGCCGGTCGGTGTGGCGGGCGACGTCATCGACGCGCGCCGCGAGGTCGGGATGGCCGGACACCAGATGCGCGTGCGTCACCGTCAGGGGGCCGACGAGGGCGGCGGCGTCGTTGTCGGCGAGGGCCGCGGTGAGTTCGGCGAGAGGGATGCGGGCGGCGGCAGGGAGATCGGTGAGCGCGGTGATCTGGCCGGCGAGCCGGCGCAGGTCCGCGACGTTGGCGCGGGCCCATGCGGTGACGGTGCGGTCGGCGGCGCGGCGATCGCGGGTGGCCCGCACCCGCTGCTCGCCCGTGGACCCCGGGTTTCCGGGGCGTACGCGCAGGTAGCGGCGTTCGGCGGCCTGGCGGCTGGAGACACCCAGGGGATGGGCGAGGCCGGCCCAGCTGGCGCCCGCCTCCGGGGCCTCTTCGATCAGGACCGGTTCCCACCCGGCGAGCTGATCGCGGACTTCGCGGAGCAGCAGGAGCGCGGTGAGCGCCTGCTGCTCCGAGCCGGCCCGGACGGGCTCGGGACGCCCCCCGTCCTGCGTGTCCGGGCGGTGCGCAGGGCTTCGTGGATCGTGTTCAGCGCGGCGGCGGCGAGGAAGGAAGTGGGGGTCAGACCGCGGGCGCGCGGGGTGGGCCGATCGTCACTGGTCATGGAATCTCCAGCAGGCATTGTCGTCATTTCGGCGACACTCGACTTGTCATCACTTGGATGACATGCTACAACGAAGGCAGGTGAACCGCATTGGCAGCAAAGTGCCCGACCCGAACACTGGAGGTGTTTCACCATGTTGATGCGCACCGATCCCTTCCGTGAGCTCGACCGGCTCACCCAGCAGCTCCTGAACACGACCGGCACCTGGTCGCGGCCGTCGGCGATGCCCATGGACGCCTACCGTGAGGGCGAGGAGTACGTGATCGCCCTCGACCTGCCCGGCGTCTCCACGGACGCGATCGAGATCGACGTCGAACGGAACATGCTGACCGTCAAGGCCGAGCGGCGGCCCGTCACCAAGGCGGACGACGTGCAGATGGAGCTCTCCGAGCGGCCCCTGGGAGTCTTCTCCCGCCAGGTCGTGCTGGCCGACACCCTGGACACCGAGCGCATCAAGGCGGACTACGACGCGGGTGTGCTGACCCTGCGTATCCCGATCGCCGAGCGCGCCAAACCGCGCAGGATCGCCATCGGCGGCTCCGCCCACAAGGAGATCAGCGGCTGACCCCTCTCCCAGCCGCGCGGAGCACGGGGAGACGGCCTGCTCTGCGGCCGCCCCCGGCACACAGGGCCGAAGGCAGCGACAACCCCTCCCCCTACCGGGCGACATCGGTGGCCGGCGAAAGAACCCCGGCCACCGCCTCCCCCGCCACCTCCTACGAGAAAGGCAACCGCGTCACCGATGATCCCCCAGCAGGAGCCGTGCCGGTCCACCGTCAGCACGGCCTACGAGCAGATGCTGGAAAGAGTGCGCTACGAAGGCGCATACCCCACCCGCGCACGGGCCGAGCAGGCCGTGCGCGCCGTGCTGGCCTCCCTCGGGCGGCAGCTGACAGGCGACGAGCGCGTGGCACTGGCGGCCGGGCTGCCCCACGAAGCCGCCGTCGTCCTCACATCACAGACACCCGCCACCCAGCCCTTCACCGGCTGGCGCTTCGTCGAGGACCTCTCCTCCCGCACCGGCGGCACGACAGCCACCACCCGCTGGGACACCGGCACCGTCCTACGCGTCGTCGCCCAGCTCACCGACGAGAAGCTCCTCGACCGTATCCTCACCCAGCTCCCCACCGGTTACGCCCTGCTGTTCGGCCGCGCCGAACTCACCCAGGCCGCCTGACACCCGGGAGCGGTGCACTGCGGTACAACGGAGCCGGGACACCGCCGCTCAACGAGCGGACGTCCCCGAACGCATCAGCGCCGCCCAGGACGACAACCGGCCGCCGGCCTTGTCCACTCCTCGGGTGCCGGTCGGCCAGGACGCGGCAGAGCGCGTCGAGCGGCAGCCCGCTGTGAGCCGAGGCGATGGCGGCAGGCGCGTCCAGGCATGCGTCCAGGCACCGCCGAGGGTGCTCGACCAAGCCATCGGTGAACATCAGGACCGTGTCTCCGGCCAGCAGCCGGTGGATGTGGTCGGGGCGTGACAGAGCGTCGTCCACACCGAGAGGCAGGCCGGGTTCGGCATACGGGTAGCGGGGGGAGGCGGGCGTCGACGGGTCCTGCCACAGGGGACGAGTCGATGCTCCTCACCGCCCGGGAGCCGAGTGCGCGGGGCCTGTCCGGGACCGCCCCCGGCTCGCGGTGATCAGGGCTCCAAGCTCGGGGGACGCGGCGGATTTCGCCGGGTTGCTGCCGAGGTCGGCCGGTCGGGCCCCGTTGCACCAAGCTCACCGCCCGCGGGCGGTGACGCGGGCGACAGAAGCGTGCCGCGAAGGGAGACCTGTACCTCCGTCGGCGACTGCTGCGGACGGGGTGCTTACGACGTACGGCTGCGCACGCCCGGCTACGGGGCCTCGTCGTGAATCACGAGTTTGAATTCGGCGAGCGTCACCAGCCGGGGGGCCGCGTCGTTGTGCGTGACGCGCAGCGCCAGGGGTGTGCCGGGCTCGACGAAGATGCCGTGGTTCTTGACGTAGTACTGGCCGCCCGGCGTCGGGGTGCGGTGCTCGGTCGCCGTTGTGTCGTTGGGGTTCGTGGTCAGGCCGAGCGGGTCCCGTACGAACTGGTCGCGCAACTCGGTGTAACCACCGGAGGAACCGGCCGTCTCCCATTGGATCATGGCGTGCAGATGACCCCAGCCCGCCTTGGAGGGCCAGATCAGCCCACTGCGGTCGTCCGTCGCCCAGCCGCTCACCACGTACCCGTCGGGCTGAACTGCCTGGTGCATCCCGAACCGGTCGGTCGGCTCCGCCGCACCGAACGGAAACCTCACTATTCGGTACGTGCTGCCGGGTTGGATCAGCTGGTGCGTGTCGGTCTTGAGGGAGCACACCTGTACCCCGGGAGCGGGGGTCGCGTCAGCGGACATACAGCGATGCTGCCCGCCATCGGATCGGCCGATGGCGGAACCTGCCGATCCGGCGGACGGCGCTCGACGCACAGCGAACCACGGAGCGTGCCCGTGCGCCGCCTCGTGCGCCGGGGGCTACACCCCTCACCACGGGCGCCGTCCTCCACCTGGTGCCCGAGGACCTGAGAGGCGACCCCCAGCAGTTGATGAGCTGGATGCGCGTGCGCAGGATCGTGCACGCCTGGCTGCCGGCGTCCTACATACTCTGGATCGACGAGGACTCCGAGGAGCGCCTGCGAGGTCTGGTACTGCGCCAGGTGGCGACGGGGGCGGAGCCGCTCCCCGAGCCGGCACTGCACCGGATGCGGCAGATCCTGCCGGAACTTCAGATCTGCTACGTCTACGGTCCGACCGAGACCACCGTCTACAGCATCACGTACAACGAGCCGCGCGCCCTGGAGCGCAGGTGCCCGATCGGCCGTCCCGTGGACAACACCCGTATCCACCTGCTGGATCAGCGGCGCCGGCCCGTACCGCCCGGTGTCACCGGCGAGGTGTACATCGGCGGAGCCGGTGTGGCCGGCGGGTATCTCAACCGGCCCGACCTGACCGACGAACGTTTCCTGCCGGATCCAGTCGTCCCCGGCGAACGGGCCTACCGCACCGGAGATCTGGCACGGCTGCTCCCCGACGGCAACTTCGAGTTCGTCGGCCGCGTCGACGACCAGGTCAAGCTCCGTGGCTTCCGCATCGAGCCCGCAGAGGTGGCGGCAGCCCTGCAGGAGCTGCCCGGCGTCACGGAGGCGGCTGTGCTCGCCGACCGCGACGAGGCCGGCGAGACCGTGCTGGTGGCAGGTGTGGGCCGCGTCGACGGGCCTCCTGTGCCGCCCCACGAATGGCGCGCCGCCCTGTCCGAGCGTCTGCCGGACCACATGATCCCGTCGTTGTTCGCCGAGTTCCCCCGGCTGCCGCTCAACCGCAGCGGCACGCTGGACCGTCGGGCCGTGCGCGCACGACGCTGCCCGCCCAGGCCAACGTCCAGGCACCCCGCGACGGTGTCGAGATGTCGCTGTACCGGATCTGGCGACAGGTGCTGCTTCATCCCGGCATCGGCATCACCGACGACTTCTTCGCGGTCGGGGGCACCTCGCTGTCCGCCATCAAGGTCTTGCACCTGATCCGTGAGCGGTTCGGCCGGGACCTGCCGATCCGCGACGTGCTCGAGCACCCCACGATCGAGCGCCTGGCGGCACGCCTGCACCAGGGGGCACCGGCAGCGGGCGACGATTCCCTGATCGAGTTCCGCGCGGGCCGCGACTACGCCCCGCGGCCGAGGGGCGGACCCGTGAGGAAGCGGCCGCGGCCGAAGCCGAGTTGCGCCGGTTCTGGCAGGACCGGGCTCTGGGCGGCTTCCGGGTCGAGCAGGTGGAGGGCGGTCACTGGGATGTACTGGAAGGAGAGCGGGTGCCCCGCATCGCCGAACTGATCACCGACGAACTCGTCCGGCTCGACGGCAGGTTCGCGGGAAACCCGGTAGCGGAGGCATGATGTATCCCCCCATCCCCTCCTCCGGCCCGGCCCGCGCCGTGTACGAACAGGCCGGGCGTACTCCGCACGCTCCCGCCGTGAGCGACGGGGGCCGCGTACTGGACTACGCCGCCCTGGACGCCGAAACCGCAAACGTCGCTGCCGCGTTACGGGCCCGGGGCGTGTGGCCCGCAGACGCCGTCGCCGTGGGCCTGCCCCGGTCGTGGCAGCTCGTCTGCGTCATGCTGGGCCCTGCCGGGTCCGCTGGGCCCCCGGCACGCTCGTCTTCTGGGACAACCGCTGCGTACAGCACCACGCCACGTACGACTACTACCCGCACACCCGCTACGGTCGCCGGGTCGCGATCAACGGCGGCCCGCTGAAGAGCTGACCGGCTGCCGAGACCACAGACCCAATCCCTTCGGGCCGAGCGCTCCACGCTGCCACGGCTCACCCGGCCCGTCCTTCACGTCTTCCGCTCCAGGAAGGCCGCCAGGCCCGACAGGAGCCGGCCGACGTCCTCGCTGTCGGTGTAGGGGGCCAGTCCGATACGGAGGCCGCCGGTGTCTCCGAGGCCGAGGCGGCGGGATGCCTCCAACGCGTAGAAACTGCCGGAGGGTGCGTGGACGCCGCGGTCGGCCAGGAAGCGGTAGGCGTCCACGGTGCTGTGGCCGTCGAGGGTGACGAGCAGGGTCGGGGTACGCCGGGCCGCGCGGGACCGGACGGTGACCTGCTCGAAGGCCGCCAGTCCTTTCTCGAGCCGGTCGCGCATCGCGTCCTCGTGTTCCTCGATCATCCCGAATGCCGAGCCGAGCCGTTCGCGGCGGCTGCCGGTCTGATGCGCGGCCAGTCCGGCCAGGAAGTCGACCGCCGCACGGGTGCCCGCCAGGAACTCGTAGGGCAGCGTGCCGAGCTCGAAGCGCTCGGGAACCACGTCCGTGGAGGGCAGCAGCTTGTCGGGGCGCAGCGTTTCGAGGAGTTCGGGCCGGGCGGCCAGGACGCCGTGGTGGGGGCCGAGGAACTTGTACGGGGAGCAGACGAAGAAATCCGCGCCGAGCGCCTCGATGTCGACGAGGGCGTGGGCGGCGTAGTGCACTCCGTCGACGTACAGCAGGGCGCCCGCCTCGTGCACGATCCGCGCGATCTCGCCGATCGGAGGAATCGTGCCGAGGAGGTTCGAAGCCCCGGTGACCGCCACCAGCCGGGTGCGTTCGCTGAGCACGGCCCGGATGTCGTCGCCGGTCAGTTCACCGGTGGCCGGATCGAAGTCCGCCCAGCGGACGGTGCAGGCGGCCCGCTCGGCCGCCTGTATCCAGGGCCGGATGTTGGCGTCGTGGTCCAGCCGTGTGACGACCACCTCGTCGCCCGGTGACCAGGTTCCGGCGAGGGTGCGGGAGAAGTCGTAGGTGAGCTGGGTGGCGCTGCGGCCGAAGACGATGCCCGCCGGGTCGGCGCCCAGGAGGTCGGCCATGGCACGGCGGGCTGCGACGACGACGGTCTCGGCGTTGCGCTCGCCGGGCAGACCGTCGCCCCGGATCGAGAGTGGTTGGGACAGCGCGGCGCCGATCGCCTCGATGACGGGCAGCGGCATCTGGGTGCCGCCGGGGCCGTCGAAGTGGGCGGTGCCGGTGGCCAGCGCGGGAACCTGGGCGCGCAGGGCGGTGAGGTCGTAGGTCACGTGGGACTTCCTGTCGGTGCGGCCGGGAGGATGCGGCGGGTCGGCGTGTCGGTCAGGGGTGCGAGCCGTCGGTCGGCGGTTCCTGCAGCGGGTCGGAGAGCTGCTCGCGCAGATAGTTCCAGACGACCGCGATCAGCGCGGCGACCGGTACGGCGAGCAGGCTGCCGACGATGCCGACCAGGCTCCCGCCCAGTGTCACCGCCAGCAGGATGACCGCCGCGTGCAGTCCGAGACCGCGGCTCTGGATCATGGGCTGGAACACGTTGCCCTCGAGTTGCTGCACCACGACGATGATGATCAGCACGAACAACGCGTCCATCAGGCCGTTGGACACGAGCGCGATCAGCACCGCCACCAGACCGGCGAACAGGGCGCCGATGATGGGCACGAAAGCGGACACGAAGGTCAGCACCGCCAGCGGAAGCACCAGCGGTACGCCCAGGATCCACAGGCCCAGTCCGATGAGCACGGCATCGATCAGGCCGACGAGCGCCTGGGACCGGACGAACGATCCCAGGGTGTCCCAGCACCGCGCGGCCACGACCGGGACGTCGGTGGCGAGCCGGCCGGGGAGCTGCCGTCCGAGCCACGGCAAAAAGCGCGGGCCGTCCTTGAGGAAGAAGAACATCAGGAAGAGCCCCAGCACGGCTGTGACCACACCGTTGAAGACGGTGCTCACCCCTGTGGCGACCGTGGAGACAATGGTTCCGGCGCTGTCCTGGACGCGGGCGGTCGCGGTGTCGAAGGCACCGGCGATCCGCTCCTCGCCGATGTTCAGCGGCGGCCCGGCGGCCCACTCGCGCAGCCGCTGGATGCCTTCCACCACTCCGTCGGTCAGCTCGCCGGACTGCGACGTCACGGGCACCGCGATCAGCGCGACGGTGCCTGTGGCCACCAGCAGGAACAATACGGTCACCAATGACGCGGCGAGCGCCGGGGCGAGGCCACGTCGACGCAGGAAGCGGGTCGGGGGCCAGGTGAGCGTGGTAAGAAGGAGACCGACTATCAGGGGCCAGACGATCGGCCACATCCGGCCCACAACCCACAGAACCACCGCGACGGCCACCAGGACCAGCAGCAGTTCACCGGAGATGCGCGCGGACGTACGCAGTGCGGCGCGGGTTTTCCCCGCATTCAACGTGGCAGACATGAAGGCACCTTATGGGGCCCGCCGGTCACGGTGATCACGGGCCTCGCCGCGTTGCGTCCGTCGCCGGCGGGCGCCGACGGCTGACGACCGCTCACCCGTCCGGCACGCCGGCCGATCCCCGTGGGCGGGAGATCGATGCCGTGTCCGAGAACCGGCGGTGGCGGCGCGAGGCCCCGCACGCCGCCACCGGCACGGTGTCCACCGCAGAGGAGCGGTCAGCTGAGGGGGTCCAGGGTGAGCCGGGCCTGGCGCGGGTCGCCGTCGTGGACGAGCGACTCGTGATTGCCCACGTCGTCGAAGGCGAAGGCGTAGGCCTTCCCGTCGGCCATCTGCGCGTGAACGGCACGGGCGTAGTGATTGGTGACGGCGTCCTGGTAGAAAGCTGCCGCGCCGGAGTCCGGCTGGTGGGGGTTGGTCAGGAGCGTGGAGCGGTGGAATCCGGCGCACAGGGTGCGGGAAATGGGGCCGCGCACCTGGTCGTTCGGCGCGTCGAGCCGCCGGTGGCAGCCGAAGATGGAGGAGGCGTCCGGCTTCTGGAAGCTGGTGACGACGGCGCCCGCGCTGTTGGTGAAGTTCATGACGTCACCAAAGACCCGTCCGTAGTACTTGACGTCGGGCTGGTGGGCGAAGGGGGTGACCGTCAGGGCCGAGGTGGTGTACTTCTGCCAGACGCGGTTGACGTAGTCGTCCATGACCGACGCCGGCAGGGCGCCCGTTTCCACTCCGTACAGCGGGGACAGCGCGCGTAGCACGGTGCCGTCGGACCGGGTCTGGATCAGATTGGCCCAGCCTCCGGACTGCCTTCGGAGTGCGTTGAAGAATCCGTTGTAGCCGCCGGGCTTGAGCCGGCCGGTGCTCGCCGTGCTGCCGTCGGCGCGCTGCACCCCGACCGAGTAGGGGGTGGAGAACATGTCGACCTGCGTGCTGTTGAGCCACAGGCCCGAGTCGTTGAGGGTGTACTCCGACCAGTTGAAGAGGATGTCCCGGTTGGGGTCCGTGGGGTTCTGCACGGCGGGCTGCACCAGGCCGCCGGTGGTCAGCTTGAACACGAGCTTGTGACCGTACGAGAAGTAGATGCGGCCGGAGAACTTCGGCATGCGGATGGTCGTGGACTGTCCGGCCGCCGGGCCCGGTATCGACGCGTCGGGCGCGGGGGTGGGCGGGTTGCCGCCCGCGGGCCAGGGGTGGAACGTGCCGTTCGCGTCGGCCCAGCCCTGTCGGCCGGTCGACAGCTGGGTGCCGAGGTTGTAGACGTACACCCGTTCACCACGGCCCGAGTTGTTGGTGATCTGCAGGGGGATGGTGTCCGGGACGGCGGCGTGGGCGGGTGAGGGGGTCGCCGTGGCGAGCAGTGAGCCGCCGAGCAGCATGACGATGGTCGACACCACGGTCAGGGCCCGTTGTTTGAGTGTGCGCAGCATGCTCCGTCTCCGTTCGACTGCGGCCGATGCGGGGTGGGGGGTGAGAGCGCTCTCAGCGTGCCGTCCTGGTATGGACCTGTCAACGGGTGGGAAGGAGTGGGCCCGTCGGGTGCGAAGGCGTCACCGTCCACCGCGCCGCCCCGGACCGACTCCGTGCGCACCGCAGTCCGTGCGCACTACAGTCTGTCGGCCGGGAGCGACGCGTAGAGGTCGGCGAGGCGGGTCACAGCGGGATGAACGGCGGGGAACACGAGGCCGTCCACCCGGATGACGGGGTGGACCCCGCCGGTGGAGTTGGTGGCGAACACGGCATCGCACTGGGCCAGTTCGGGCAGAGTGACGCGGGCGGTCGTCCCCGCCCCGGCGCGGCGCAGGAGTTCGCGGGCGGTGCCCGCGAGGGCCGGGCCTGTCGGCCAGACCACCCGGCCCTCATGGACGACGCCGATGTTCCAGGTGCTGCCCTCCAGCAGTGTCGAGTCGCCGTCCGTGAACAGCACGTCGTCGTAACCCGACCTCCGGGCCTCGCGCCGTAGCCGCAGAGCGCCGAACAGACCGACGCCCTTCACCTCGGGCAGGTCCCGGAGGTGGACGGCGGAGCGCACTCGCAGTGGCTCCGCCCTGGTCGCGGGCGCGGGTCCGGCCGTCACCAGGACCTGCGGGACCGCGTCCTCGGAGATGGTGGCGAGACCGAGGAGCGGATCGAAAACGGTGATCCGCACGGTGGACCGGCCTGTCGCCGGAGCCGCGCGGCGCGCCCAGGTGCGAACCCGTCCGGTGTCGAGCGGCACGTCGAAGAGGAGACGGCAGTCGCGGTCCAGCCGCTCGAGGTGCAGTTCCAGTCCGCGGACCCTGCCGTCCTCGACCGCCATGGTGGTGAAGTGGCCGTAGTTGGTCAGGGCCAGTGCCCGCAGAGCCTCTGGGCCGGCGGGTGAGCCGTTCAGTTCCGTCACCCCTGCGGAGCCCGCGCCCCACCCCCGGAGCGGCACGCTCCGGTCGGCGGGTACACGACTCATTTGATGAAATCCTCGACGACCTTCGGCGGCCAGGTGCCGACCTTGAGCACGCCCATGGAGTAGGCCCGGGACACCAGGGCGGCGCGGTTGGGCACCTTGAGCTTACGGAGCAGACCGGACACGTGGTACTCCACTCCCTGCCGGCTGAGGTGGAGGCGGGAGGCGAGTGGCACGGTGGAGACACCGGCGGCTATGCCTTCGAGGATGCGTGCGTCGACCTCGCTGAGAAGCTTCTTGCGAGGCACCACGACCTCGGAGTCCACGCTCTCGCCGTCCGCCGCGGGCAGCATCACCAGGATCGCGGCGACGTCCGGGATGTGGCCGCCGCGCACGGCCATCGCGGTCAGTGGAAGCGTGTGCGCGGTGTCCTGGCCCAGGGTGATGACCTCGGTGGCGAACCGGTTCCGCTTGCCCTCCAGCATGCGCGAGAACTGCCGCATCAGGGGCTGCTGAACGCTGGGGTGCACCAGGTCGCAGAAGGGCCGGCCGCAGAGGTCCTCCACCGGATTGCCGAACCGACGGCCGAACTCCTGGTTGGCCTGCTGGATGGTCAGGGTGGGGTCCAGGCACGCCACGGAGGCGTGGGACCGGTCGACGTCAGGGGCCGCCTCGGTCCCGTCTGCGGCGTGCGGACGGTCCATGACGAGGTCGTGGGGGAAAGGCGTCAAGGAACTCAGGCCCTTCTACGTTGTACTTCAAAGGGAAACAAAGAACACGGCCGGCTTTCGGATCGGCACGGAAGCCTGATCCCGCCGAAAATCCGTGACCGTGATCGGTATTGATTCGGAGATTACGGAGACGACTGTCCGTGGTCAATGTGAAATCAGGAGCGGCCCCCAACACTGTGGTCGCACCTGCGGTAGGTACGGTCCCGCACCGAAGGGGTTCGGTCTTCGGGGGTTCGGTGTGCCGATGGCCGCCTCGAACGGGCGCACTGCCCGTACCGGACGAAAACCCCCGGTGAGGGCACTCGGAGGAGCGGGGCCGGTACGCTGGGTAGACATGTCGGCCCGCGGGGACGGTCGGGCCCGCTCCGGTCGGGCGGGCACCCCGAGGACGGCGTCATAACCACACCCCGGGGCCCGCACACGGAAACGCCCGGGCACGGTCCTTGAATTCCGCGGACCGTTTCCGGATGTTCGTGAGCGCCTCATCCCCTCGGATCGGAGGGTATTCACGTACTGGAAATCAGGGCGATCAGTTCTCGTCGGCCGGAGATCCCGAGTTTCCGGTAGGAATGGGTAAGGTGCTTCTCCACGGCCCGGGAGCTGACTCCCATGGCCTCGGCGATCTCCTGGTTCGTCAGACCTCTGCAGGCGAACGCGGCCACCCTGCGTTCGGTGCGGGTGAGCACGGCCTCCGGGTAGGCGGTGACGCCCACGGGGGCCCCGGCGCCGACGGCGGCTCGTTCGGCGAGCCACGGTGCACCGCATGCGGTGGCGAGTGTCGTGGCCTCGCGGGCCAGGGCCTCCGACTCCACTCCCCCACCCAGCCGTTCGGCGAGCGCGAGCAGGGCGCGGGCGAGTTCCAGCTGGTTGGCGGAGCCGCGCAGCACGGCGACCGCCTGACGCAGCAGAGCCGTTCCACGGCCGCCCTCCTCCATGCGGCCCAGCAGACGCAGCGCGCGGCCCACACCCACCGGCGCTCCCCACTGCTGAGCACTGGCATATTCCTCCTCGGCCAGGGCACGCGCCGCGCGGAGGTCTCCGAGGCGGCGATGGACACCGATGGCCCAGGGACGCCAGGGAAACAGCACCGGATTCTGCCAGCCGGCGGCCTCGAGGCGGCGCCCGCAGGATCGCAGGGAGTCCAGTGCTCCGGTGAGATCGCCCATCGCCACGGCGCCGGCGGCCCCCAGCAGGCGCAGCATCGCGGTGACGGTCAGGCCCTGCGGGCGGATGTGTTCGGCGCGTCGCAGCACGCGTTGGGCCGGGAGAGGGTCACGGGTCTCCAGCGCCACCATCGCGTGCGCGAGGGTGGCGACCGTGCCGAGGCTGTGCCGGTCGGCCTCGGTCATACCGAGGGCGGTTTCGGACTGCTCGCGGGCCTGGGCGAGCCGGCCGCGGCCGATGTGGATCAGGGCCCGCTCGATGTGCACCAGCGCGTCGGCCGGCGTCGTGTGGTGTTCCCGGGCCCGGTACTCGACGGCCAGCCAGGAGTCGAGGGCCTCCACGGAATCAGCGGCGATCATGGTGATGACCACCAGGGGAAGGGTGGACTGGACGCGGGCGGAGGTCGCCGGCTCGCGGTCGAGGACGCGTTCGGCACAGCGGGCCACGTCCGCGGCCGGCAGACTGCTGCCGAAGGTGGCGGCGACGAGCAGGGCGATCGTCAGTTCCCGCTCGCCTCCGGTCTCCAACGGTGGCTCGGAGCCGAGTTGCCGCAACCGCTCGGCGGCGTCGGCGAGTTCGTAGGGGTCCTCGTAGGCGCAGTGGCGCAGCCGGGCTTCCAGGCGCAGGGCGAGGTCCCGGTCGGTTCCGGTGAGCCCGGCGGCCGGCCCGAGCCCTTCCGCGGCCTGGCGCAGCAGGTCGACGACGCCGGAGGGAGCGGGCCCAAGGGGTGTGGGTGAGATGCGCAGCACGGCCGCGGCCCGGTCACGGGCTTCGGGCAGCAGGGCTGTCGCCTGCGCGATGTGCCGTTCACAGGCTACGGGATCGAAGGCACGTTCGGCGCTGCCGAGTTCGACGAGCAGGTGGGCCCGGTCAAGGCCCTGGGCGGCGCTGTCGAGAAGGGCACGACGCAGGTAACGGGCCGCGGCGTCGGGGGCTCCGCGGCGCAGGGCCGTGTCGGCGGCGGACCGCAGGACGTCCACGGTCCAGGGCTGATGGCGGGTGACGACGGCCATGAGCTGGGCGGCAACCTGTTCGGCGGAACGCCCGGAGGTGTACAGGAGGGCGGCCGCGTCGTCGTGGAGCTGTTCGCGCCGGACCATGGTCAGGGTCGACTCGGCGGCGTCCCGCACCACACGGTGGATGAAGCGCGGCCCGCGGTCCGCGGCGACGAGCCCGAGGGCCACCAGGGTGCGCAGCGCGGCCGTGTAGCCGACGGGGTCGAGGCGCGCCAGGTCGGCAACGTTGTCGGGGTCGACGTGATCGCCGAGTACCGCGATGGCGGCCGCGAGGTCACGGACCGGCTGGGCCTGGGTGCGCAGGATGCTGGCGAGTCGCTCCCGCAGCTGGGAGGGACGCAGCGACCGTGCCTGGTCGGCGTGTTCGGCGAGCGGCCGCAGGCCGGCGTGTTCCATGCCGAGCAGGATGGACATCAGGAACAGGGGGTTGCCGACGGCGGTCTCGTGACAGGCATGGACGAAGGTGTTGTCGCCGGGCTCGCCGAACCGTTCGTGGACCAGCTCGCGGGTGGCGTCGAGGCTGAGGGAAGCGGGCCGCAGGGACTGGGTGGCGGCTTCCCTGACTTCCCGTACCAGGGTGTGGTGGGTGCGGGGATCTCCGTCACGCAGGGCGCACACGACGACGGCGCGCAGGCCGTGCAGCCGTTTGGCCAGGTAGGTCAGCCAGCGCAGAGAGGGTACGTCGGACCACTGGAGGTCGTCGACGAGGACGAGGAGCCTGCCGTCGGCGCTGACGTTGGCCAGCAGGGACAGCAGGCCGTGCAGGACCGCCTCACTGGCCGCGGCGGCCTGGTCCGCACCGGGTGAGTCGCTGTCGTCGGCGAAGACGTGGCGGGCGAAGGAGGCGTGGGCGTCCATCCAGCGGGCGCCGGTGTCCTCGGGCGAGGTGGACAGCAGGCTCTCGAAGAGCTGTCGCACGACTCCGAAGGCGAAGTCCTGTTCCATGGGTGCCGCGTTGGCACGCAGCACCCGGATGTCGTCGTGGCCGTCGGCGAGTGCGGGCAGGGACTGCAGCAGGGCTGATCGCCCGATGCCCAGCGGGCCGGTGACCATGATCAGGGAGGATCTGCCCCGACCGGCGGCGGCCAGCGCCGCGTCGACCAGGGACGTCTCGGTGGTGCGCTCCAGCAGCATGTGGTCAGTCGTCCTCCGTGTCTTGGCCCAGGATGCGCAGTCCGTCGCGTCCTCGGACGCGCAGCTTGCGGTAGACACTGCTCAGGCGCAGTTCCACGGTGCGGGGGGTCACCGACAGCGCCGCGGCTATGTCCCGGTTGGCGAGACCTCGGGCAGCGAGCGCGGCAGCGGCCTGTTCCCCCTGCGAGAGGATCCGCCATACGGGCGGCAGTGCGCCGCTGCGGGTTCCCGTGGGCCGGGGTGGCGGCGGCACCGCGACACCGTGGGCAGTGGTGGATACCGTGCCGCCTGTCGGTGGGGCGGGGGCCGTCGCACGGTCGGGCCGGCCGCTCTCGGCGGAGGCCGGTGCCACGACCGCGTACGGGTAGGCGGCCCGGTCCGGGCTGTCGGCAGTTGACCGGAGCGGCCGGCCGCGGTCCTCCTCACTGATCAGGGCGAGGCAGAGCCGGGCCGCGTCGATGGAGCCCGGCGCGCCCCAGCGCTGGGCGAGTTCGAGTTCCTCCCGCGCCAGCCTCCGGGCCTGCGCCGCGTCACCGAGGGCGTGGGCGGCCTCGGCGGTCCGGGAGCGCCAGGGAAGTACGGCCGGGTTGGTGCAGCCGTACTGCAGGAGCCAGCGCCCACAGGCACGGAAGAGGGCACGGGCCCGGTGGGGGTCGTCGTCGGCGTTGGCCAGCAGGCCGCGGGCGAACAGCAACTGGGCACCGTTCAGGGACTCTTCGGCGGGGGGCGGCACGGGGCGCTCGGCGGCGGCACGCGCCCGGTCCGGTCGGCCGTTGGCCAGGTCGGTGACGACGCCGAGCGCCGTCCAGTACGGGTAGGACAGCGGATGCCTGCTGTCCGGTGGCAGTTCGAGATCGGCGGCGGCCAGGTCCCGGGCGGCGAGATCGGGCCGGCCGTGACGCAGGTGCAGTTCGGCGCGGAGGGCGAGCACCCGGCCGACGGCCACGGAGTTGCGTTCGCGGTGGGCCTCGGCCAGAAGGGCGCACAGGTGGTTCTCAGCCTCGTCCCCGTCCTCGGTGAGAAGGAGCGTGCGGCAGGCCAGCAGCCGGGGCACGGTGAGCGAGGGCCGGCCGGAGGGATCGGGGATCAGGGCGGCACGGGCCAGCCTGCGGGTCTCCTCGCAATCGACTCCCCGCACGGCGGTCTCCCACGCGTGCACGCCGTTCACGGCGGGGTTTCGTGACGTACGGGGCAGTTCCGGCACGGGCGGGACGGCGATCTCGGCGGGCGTCCGGTGGAGCGACTGCGCCACCCGGAACAGGGCCGTCAGTTCCTCGTGCCGTGCTGCGGCCGTCTCCGCCGCCCGGGGGTCGGACGGTGTCCCCCGCCTGCCGTCGGGCCCGCTGTCGGTGAGGGCCCCGGCAAGGGCGCGCCGGGCGGTGTCCGTGTCACCGCTGAGGAGGAACAGGTCGCCGGCACGGGACCGGAAGGCGGCAGCCGCCTCTCCGGGCTCACGGAGGATGCCCACGATGCGGCGCCCGGCGGCGACGGGCGCGATCACCAGTTCCGTGCCGGCCAGTTGGAGCAGGACACGGAGGCGGTCCTGTGCGGACAGCGGTTCGTCCAGGGCTCGGGAGAAATAGGCGGCGGCACGGTCGCGGCGGCCGGCGCGAAGAGCGGCGGCGGCTGCGCGGCACAGCGTGTCCGCCGCCCACGGAACACCGACCGGACGGGCCGACAGCAGCAGATCGCCGATGCCCTGGTCGTCGGCGGCGGCACGGTGGGCCAGCTCGGCGGCACGTGCGTGCAGGTCCGCACGCTCGGCTGCGGGCATCTCCTCGATGATCCGGGCCCGCACGACCGGACCGCGCACGCGGAACCGGCCGTCGCGCACGGCGACGAGACCGCTGTCCAGCAGGGCGGCGCGGAGACGGTCCTCGGACACGGCGCCCGGTCCTGCCAGGGCCAGTACCAGCGGGAAGTCGAGGAGTTCGTCGCAGACCGCGAGGGCCCGCAGGACGTCGAGGGCCACGGGGTCGCGCAGACCGCCGAGCGCCGAAGCGGCGTGCTCGCCGATCACGTCGGCCGCGATGGCACGGACGTGGTCCACGTGGTCGGCGTCCGGCGTGTGCCCCGCTCGGGTGAAGCGGTGCAGGGTGTCGCGTACGGCGGTGGGGTTGCCTCCGGTCGCGTCGGCGAGGGCATCGAGGAAGGAGCGGTCGCCGAGGGTGCCGCAGACGGTCCGCACGGCGCTGCCCGTCCCGGCGTGGGTGAGGCCGGGCAGAGCCAGTTCGACGGTGGTGGCCGAGCCGGTGAGTGGGTTGCCCGCGAACCAGTCGAGGCCGATGTCCGCCGTGCGGATGCTGCTGGTGATCAAGGCCAGCGGCGCGCGGGGCAACCGGCGTACCAGAGCCTCCAGCCAGCGCAGCGAGTCGGAGTCGAGCCGGTGGACGTCCTCCACCGTCAGGAGGATGGGTCGGTCACGGGCCACGGTCAGCAGACGGGTGAGCCCCGGGAACCGGCCGGGCCGGCCCTGGTCGAGGAAGAGATGGGGCAGGTGGTCGGCGAAACTCTCGTGGCCCGCCAGAAGCTGGCTGACCGCGCCGTAGCGCAGATCCTGTTCGGCGGGGGTCGCGCGAGCGGTGAGGACACGAAGTCCCCGCTCGGCGGCGTGCTGGGCCGCCCATCTCAGCAGTTCGTTCTGTCCCGCGCCGGGTTCACCCGTCACGGTGACCACGGCCGGCCGGCCGGCCCTCAGTTCTCCGGTCACGGCGGACAGCACGGCCTGCTCACGGTCACGCTCCAGGAAAGGGAGCTCGGCGAGCGGCATGACGTGATCATAGGGACGCCTACGCGCTTCCTGGCGCGTCTGTGGGGCGATGTTCTCCTGATGGCCTTGTACCCGCATGGCCCTCACCGAGTCGCATCGGATCGGGAGCCGGGAGCGGCCGGGGTGTCCTCGCGCAGGACGCCCGCGAGATCGGCGCGGCGGGTGATCCCGAGCTTTCGGTAGACGCTCGTGAGGTGGAGTTCCACGGTGCGTACCGTTACGAACAGGGACTCCGCGGCCTCCCGGTTGCTCACTCCCGAGGCGACCAGCGTGGCCACCGTGCGTTCCGTGCCGGTCAGCATGTCCAGGGGTGACACCGGGACCCCCCGCATCCTTCCGCCGGCCCCGACCAGTTCCTCACGGGCCCGCCGGGCGAGGGCCACGCCGCCGCAGCGGTGGGCGATCGCGACCGCGTCCCGCAGGTGTTCGCGTGCCTCGCGCGGCGCGCCGTCGGCCAGCAGGGCCCGCCCCAACAGCAGCAGCGCGCGGGCGTGGTCGACGCGGGCCGGTGACGCCGACAGCCGGCGGACCGCCTCCCGCAGCCGAGTGATTCCTTCCGGACCGGGCGTGGCGACGCCACTGGCGAGGGCGGCGTAGCCCAGGGCGCGAGAGGTTCCCCAGCGTTCGGCCGGCCCTGCACCGTGGTCGGCCGCCTCCCGGGCCTCGTCGATGCGGCCGGCGTCGGCCAGCAGACAGGCGGCGTCCAGCCACCAGGGAGCCAGGACCGGATTGGCGTGTCCCGCCTCGGCGAGGGAGTCTCCGCAGCTGCGCAACAGGATGAGAGCGCTCTCCGAGTCACCGCGGGCCCACCGCGCCCGTGCCCGTGCCATGAGGTACCAGTGGTACTCCCACGCGAAGCGCTCGATGCGCGGACGCTTGATGGTGTCGAGTACCGCCTCGGCCCTGGCCGGCTCACCGCGCTCGGTGAGGGCAAGGGCACAGGCGGTCTGCGGCATGGTGGCGCCCTCGCCCCGGTCCTCCTCGAGAAGGTCGAGAGCCGTCTGGGCGTCTGCCGCGGCCTGGGTGATGTCGCCCCGGTCCAGATGGACGAACGCACGCGTGGAGAGCGCGAGGCCGCACGTCCACACCCCCGCGGCCCGCCGGCTGTCGCGCAGTACGGCGTCCAGCGCGTCCAGCGCCTCGTCGGTCTCGTCGGCCAGGGACAGCACGAGGGAGGCGGGCAGCAGGGACCAGGCGCCGAGCGGTGCGTCCGGGAAGCGCAGGGCACGCCGGGCCTGCCGGACCGACTGGGCGGCGGAACGGCCGTCCATCGCGGTGAGCACGGTGAGCATGGCGAGTTGCTGGCGCTGGGCGGGCGTGTCGCCCGGCGGTGGGGTCAGCCGAGCGGCAAGTTCACGCACCGCCGGAAGGGTGCTCTTCTCGTCCGCGCCGACGATCAGCAGGGTGGATTCGACCATGGTGAGGAGTTCACGGTCGGCGGGTTCGGGCTCGGGGCCGAGTTCGGCGCGCAGGGCGTCCAGGGCCTCGGTCAGCACGCGGGAGCCGTCGGGCGACCTCTGAACGCTGAGGCAGGTCAGTCCGAACTGAACGGCCGCCGTAGCCCGGGTGCGGACGTCGTCCGTGCGGGTCAGTGCCTCGTGCAGCAGTGTCAGGGAGCGGGACGGGTCCGTCTCCGACAGGACTTTGGCGAGGCGTATCCGGACCTCCGGCGTGTCCGGCCCGGTCGCCATCACGCGCTCGAGGTAGCGTGCGGCGGCCTCGGGAGCCCCCCGTTGTTCCGCCTGCGTGGCGGCGTCGAGGAGGACGGAGGTCATCCACGGCTGGTCGGCTCGCGGCAGGAGCAGTAGTTGGCCGGCGATCTGCTCGGGGGACCGCCCGACGTCGCTGAGCAGTTGGGCGGCCCGGGTGCGCAGACCGGCGAGGGCTGCGGAGCCGACCGTGGAGAGGATCGCCGCACGCACCATGTCGTGCGCCGGCTCGGTCCGGCCGGGCCGGACGAGCGCGGCCCGGCACAGGACCTCCACAGCTTCCTCGGCCTGCACGACGGAGACCCCCGCGAGGGCCGCGAGGTGCTCGGTCCGTTCCGGGCCGAGCACGGCGAGGGCGCGGGCGACCTCGCGCACACGGTCCGGCTGGCTGCCCAGGACCTCGCGCACGGAAGAGGCGATGACCCGCCCCCCGATCTCGGTGATGCGCCGGGCGCCCGTGTCGTCGGGGGCCACCCCGGCGGCACGCAGCCTGTGCAGGAGCCGCTGGAGTTCGAGGGGGTTGCCACCGGTGACGGCGGTGAGCGTGTCGACGAAGGAGGGCTGCGGCGGGGCACCGGGGAAGGCCCGGCGGACGAGGGCCTCGACGTCGCAGGCCGGCAGTGCGGTCAGGGGCAGCGGCACGGGCCGGTGGTGGGCCACCAGGTCGGTCAGGGCGGGCCCGGCCGTCCGGCCGGACCCGGTGCGCTGGGCGAGCACCACGAGCAGCGGCATTCCATCGGCGCGGCGCAGCAGGAAGTCCAGCCAGCGCAGGGATCGTTCGTCGCACCAGTGGGCGTCGTCGAGAGCCAGCACCAGGGGGCGCTCCGCCATGAGGTTGGCGGCCAGCCAGTACAGGCCGTTCAGGGCGGGGAAGGTGGCACCGGATGCGGTGTCCGCGTCGACGAGGTCGGGGGCGAGGGCGGGCAGGGCGTGGCGGGCGCTCCCGCCGAGCAGGGACGAGGCGCGGCCTCGGCGTGCGGTGAGGTTGAGCGGTCCGAACAGAGCGCGCACACCGCTGTAGCCGCTTCCGGAGTCGGTCGCGCGGCAGGCTCCGTACAGCGCGGTCGCGCCGTCGCAGGGCCCGCCGTCGTCGAGGGCGGCCCGCAGCAGGGAGGTCTTGCCGATCCCCGCCGGCCCGTCGAGGACGACCATTTGTGGCTGTCCGGCACGGGCGGCGGCGGCCCTGGCGGCAAGCGTCCTCAGGTGGGCCTCGCGGCCGACCAGGGGGAGGGACGGGCCGATGGCCCGTTCCCGGTTCGTCACGTGGTCTCCCTTGCGTCGTGCTGAGGCCAGGGTCGGCGCTCCCGTGGGCAGCCCTTGTTCCCGGCGCTGCGGAGCTCTCGGCGCGCCCCACCGTACAGTGAACGCCGGTTTTCTTGACGCGAGTACAGCGGGGTCCCGTGCCCGGCGTCCGTCCGGCCTGCGACGGGAAGTCTAAGGATTTCCCGGTTCCGCCCGTGAGACCAAGGTGGGGTGCGGTCGGCGCCGCCCGAACCGGGCCCCGGCCGACAGGCCGCACACGGACAACTCCATCCTGCCTGCCTGCCGGTCGTGCCCGTGCGGGCGGGCGGCGACCTCGGCAGTCATCTCGTGAAAGGGCCCTCATGGACTCCGCCGCACGGCCGATCCTCTTCGTCGGTCTCCCCGAGAGCGGCCTGCTCAACCCGTTGCTGGTGCTGGCCGGGGAACTGGCCCGGCGCGGTGTGCCCGACCTGTGGTTCGCCACCGACGAGCACCGCCGCGAGGACGTGGCGGCACTGGCCGCCGATTCCGCGGTGTCGTTCGCCTCGCTGGGCGGGGTGGTGTCCGAACTGTCGGCGGTGACCTGGGACGACACCGTGTACCGGGAGGTCACCCAGTCCTCCCGGTTCAAGGCGCACCGCGCCGTGGTCCGGCAGTCGTACAGGCCGGCGCTCCAGGCTCGCAAGTACCGCGCTCTGGAGAAGGTGGTCGAGCGGGTGCGGCCGTCCCTGATGGTGGTCGACTGCGTGAGCGGCTTCGGCGTGGACCTGGCGCTCGCGCACCGGATCCCGTACGTGCTGTCCGTGCCCTTCGTCGCGAGCAACGTGCTGACCTCGCACAACCCCTTCGGCGCGTCCTACACCCCGAAGAACTTCCCGGTCCCCAACTCCGGTCTGCCGCTGGAGATGACGGCTCGGCAGAAGCTGGCGAACACCCTGTTCAAGTGGCGCACGCTGGGCATGTTCCTGCACCCCGCGATGGGCAGGGTGCTCAAGGAGGACGCCGCCATCCGCAAGGAACTGGGCATCGCCCCGCCCAACGCCCTGACCCGCGTGGACGCGGCCGAGATGGTGCTGTGCTCCTCCATTGCGGAACTGGACTATCCCTTCGACGTGCCGGAGAAGGTCCGGCTGGTGGGCGCCCTGCTGCCGCCGCTGCCGGAGTCACCGGCCGACGAGGACGTGAGCGGCTGGCTGGACCGGCAGTCGTCCGTGGTCTACATGGGCTTCGGCACCATCACCCGCCTGACCCGCGAGGAGGTCGCCGCGCTGGTGGAGGTGGCACGCCGGATGTCGGACCGCCACCAGTTCCTGTGGAAGCTGCCGAAGGAGCAGCAGCACCTGCTGCCGCCGGCCGGCTCACTGCCGGGGAATCTGCGGGTGGAGGGCTGGGTGCCGTCCCAACTGGACGTGCTGGCCCACCCGAAGGTGTCGGTGTTCTTCTCGCACGGCGGCGGCAACGCCTATCACGAGGGCGTCTACTTCGGGAAGCCGCAGGTCGTGCGGCCGCTGTGGGTGGACTGCTTCGACCAGGCGGTGCGCGGACGCGACTTCGGCATCAGCCTGACCCTGGACCGGCCGCAGACCGTCGACCCGGACGACGTCGTCGACAAGCTCACCCGGGTCGTCGCGGACCCGTCCTTCCGCGAGCGGGCGGAGCGGCTGGGCGCGCTCCAGAAGGCGGCCGGGGGGCGCAAGGCGGCAGCCGACCTGATCCTGGGCCTGCTGCCCAAGCCATGACGCCGAACCGGCCGTCCCCTCCCTTTCAGCCACCGCACGCACCGTCGCAGCGAGGACGCATGTCTTTCACCCACCCCGTCTCCCGGCCCGCTCTCGAGGGGCGCGAACTGGAGTACGTCACCGACGCCGTCACCGGCGGCTGGATCTCCTCGCAGGGCCCTTACGTGCGGCGCTTCGAGGAGGCGTTCGCCCGGTGGAACGGCGTGGCGCACGGCGTCGCCTGTTCGTCCGGCACAGCGGCGCTGACCCTGGCGCTGCGCGCGCTGGGCATCGGTCCCGGCGACGAGGTGATCGTGCCGGAGTTCACCATGGTGGCTTCCGCGTGGGCGGTGACGTACACCGGTGCGACGCCCGTCTTCGTGGACTGCGGGGACGACCTGAACATCGACGTCGCCCTGATCGAGGAGAAGATCACCCCGCGCACCAAGGCGCTGATGCCGGTCCACATCTACGGGCGCCGCTGCGACATGGATGCGGTGATGGACCTCGCGCACCAGTACAACCTGCGGGTGGTCGAGGACTCGGCGGAGGCGCACGGTGTGCGGCCGGTCGGGGACATCGCGTGCTTCTCGCTCTTCGCCAACAAGATCATTACCGCGGGCGAGGGCGGTGTCTGTCTCACCGACGACCCGCGACTGGCCGAACAGCTCGCGCACCTGCGGGCCATGGCGTTCACCCGCGACCACAGTTTCCTGCACAAGAAGCTCGCCTACAACTTCCGTATGACGGCCATGCAGGCGGCCGTGGCGCTGGCCCAGGTGGAGCGGCTGGACGAGATCCTGTCCGCCCGCCGGGCGATCGAGGCCCGTTACGACACGGCGCTCAAGGACGTGCCCGGGATCACGCTGATGCCGCCGCGGGACGTGCTGTGGATGTACGACATCCGTGCCGAGCGCCGCGAGGAACTCCGGGTGCACCTGGCGGACCGCGGCGTCGAGACCCGGCTGTTCTTCAAACCCATGAGCCGGCAGCCCGGCTACCTCGACCCGGTGTGGCCGTCGCTGAACGCGCACCGCTTCAGCGAGGACGGTCTGTACCTGCCCACCCACACGGGACTGACCGCAGCCGACCAGGAGTACGTGACCGGTGCCGTGCGGGAGTTCTACTCAGCGGGCTGACCGCCGGGACGCACCGCGGGAACACGCAGACCCCCTGGAAACCTCAGGAAGAGGAAGAAGGAACGGACATGACGACCAGCACCGGCCCCACGGTGGTCGGCTTCCCCCGGCGCACTCCGGAGGAACCGCTGCCCCTGTCCCAGTACGCGAGCCACCGCGAGCAGAACGGTCTGGTGCTGTCCCACCTGCCGAACGGGGTGCCGATCTGGCTGGTGACCCGGCACGAGGACGTGCGCGCGGTGCTCACCCACCCGAAGATCAGCGCCAACCCGGACAACGAGGGCTTCCCCAACGTCGGTGAGACGATGGGCGTGCCCAAGCAGGACCAGATCCCGGGCTGGTTCGTCGGCCTGGACTCCCCCGAGCACGACCGGTTCCGCAAGGTTCTCATCCCCGAGTTCACCGTGCGGCGCGTGCGCGAGCTGCGTCCGGCGATCGAACGCACCGTGGACGAGCGCATCGACGCGATGCTCGCCGCAGGCGACCACGCCGACCTCATCAGCGACTTCGCGCTGCCGGTGCCGTCCCTGGTGATCTCCTCGCTGCTCGGGGTGCCGCCGGCGGACCGCGATTTCTTCGAGTCCCGCACCCGCACCCTGGTCGCCATCCGCACCTCCACCGACGAGCAGCGGGCCACCGCGACCCGGGAACTGCTGCGCTACATCAACCGGTTGATCGCCATCAAGGAGAAGTGGCCCGGCGACGACCTGATCAGCCGGCTGCTGGCCACCGGTCAGCTCACCAGCGTCGAACTGTCGGGCGTGCTGCTGCTCCTGCTGATCGCGGGCCACGAGACCACCGCCAACAACATCGGCCTCGGTGTGGTCACCCTGCTGACGAACCCGCAGTGGATCGGCAACGAGCGGCTGGTGGAGGAGCTGCTGCGGCTGCACTCGGTGGCCGACATGGTGGCGCTGCGGGTCGCCGTCGACGACGTGGAGATCGCCGGGCAGCTCATCCGCAAGGGTGAGGGCATCGTCCCGCTGCTCGCGGCCGCCAACCACGACACCGAGGTGTTCGGCTGTCCGCACGCCTTCGACCCGGACCGCTCCGAGCGCCGGCATGTGGCGTTCGGCTACGGCGTCCACCAGTGCCTCGGCCAGAACCTGGTCCGGGTCGAGATGGAGATCGCCTACCGCAAGCTGTTCGAACGCATCCCGACGCTGGAGCTGGCCGTCCCGCTGGACGAACTGGCCTTCAAGTACGACGGCATTCTGTTCGGACTCCACGAGCTGCCGGTGCGCTGGTAGGCCACCGGCACCCGGGTGCCGCCGGACGGTCCCGGCGGCACCCGGTCCCATCGCCGCCCGAGTACCCACCCCCACAAGGAGCAACGAGCATGCGCGTCACCGTCGACAGCGAGCGGTGCGTCGGAGCGGGCCAGTGCGCGCTGAACGCGCCGGAGGTCTTCGACCAGGACGAGGACGGGATCGTCACCCTGCTGGTGAAGGAGCCCGGCGAGGCGGAAGCGGACGGAATCCGTGCCGCGGGCGACCTGTGCCCGTCCGGCTCGATCACCGTCCATGAGGACTGACCGTCCCCGGGCGGGGACGTGCGGTCCGGCGGGCCGCGGCGTCCCCGGGCCGCGCGGCGTCTGCCCGCCGCGGCGCGGCGGGCACGCGAGCGGCCGTGGCGGAGGGGAGCACTTCCGTGACGGGACGGGCCCCCGGGGCCGGTCCGGTCATGGGTCTTCCGGCGGGATGTCCGAGGTCAGAGGGCCCGGACAG